>JAOPYW010000006.1 GCA_025964405.1 Thermoleophilia bacterium
CGCGGCTCGCCTCATCGACGACGCGGTGCGTCAGTGACGCCGGATGCTGGATGAGCGAGTCGGTCGATCCGAGGCTCACCGCGTGCGTGAGCAGGCGCGTCGAGCCGAGCATCGCGCGCGCCGCGGCGTAGCCCCCGACCAGGTCGACGGCGAGCATCGAACCGGGTCCCGACATCTGCGTGCCGACGAGCCCGAGCGGATCACATTGCGCCAGCGACGGGTGGTGCACCGCCTCGATCCCCGCATGCTGCGCCAGGCGCCTCGCGAGCTCCGTGGCCGTCGACTGCATGCGTTCGATGCGCACCGGCAGCGTCGCCAGCCCGCGGTGCAGCTGGTACGCGCCGAGCGGATGGAGGAGACCGCCGGTCGCCACGCGCACCGAACGCAGGCGCCGCGCCGTGACCTCGTCGCAGCAGAGCACGCCGCCCATGGCGTCGCCGTGCCCGCCCAGGAACTTGGTCGCGCTGTGCAGCACGATCGTCGCGCCATGCGCGAGCGGCGTCTGCACCACGGGGGTCGCGAACGTCGAATCCACGAGCAGCGGCACGTCGCCCGCTTCGCGCGCGATCGCGGCGATGTCGATGAGCTCGACCGTCGGGTTCTGGGGGGTCTCGGCGATCACGAGGCCGGTGTCGGCGCGGATCGCGGCTGCCACCTCGCCGGGCGCGGCCCAGGTCACCTCGGTGCCGAGCAGTCCGCTCGACAGCACGTGGTCGGTGCCGCCGTAGAGCGGGCGCACGGCGACGACGTGGCGACGATCCTGGGGGAGGCTCAGCAGCAGCGCGGTGAAGGCAGCCATGCCGGTCGCGAACGCGACGCAGGCCTCGGCGCCCTCGAGCTCCGCCATCGCCTGCTCGAACCGGCCGACGGTGGGGTTGTGGAGCCGCGCGTAGATCGGTGACCCTGCGGGCTGCATGCCGTGTGCGAACGCCTCGAGGTCGAGCGCGGCGGCGTCGAGGTCGGTCACGGGGTAGGTCGTCGAGAAGTCGAGCGGGAGTGCGTGCACGCCCAGGGTCTCGAGGTCGTGGCGGCCGGCGTGGACGGCGCGGGTCTCTTCGTGCATGCGGATCCCCCTGATCGATGCTGCTTCTGTCGCGAACTCACCTCAACGTAGTGGAAAGTGCGGCCTGAGCCAACCAATACGATACGATGTGCGGTATGAAGACGATTCCGATGGAGTTCGATGCGGTCGACTGGGCCATTCTCGGCGTCCTACAGCACGATGCGCGTATCACGAATCGTGAACTGGCTGACCGTGTGGGCCTCAGCCCCTCGGCATCACTCGCCCGCGTGAAGTCGCTCCGTGAGCGTGGCGTGATCACCGGCTACGCCGCCGAGCTCGACCTCGCCCGCATCGGCCTCCCGCTCCAGGCGATCGTCGCCATCCGCCTGGGAACGCACCACAGAGAGACGATCGACCGCTTCGTCGCCGAGGTCGTGCAGCTCGACGAGACGCTCGACCTCTTCCACGTCACGGGCGAGGCCGACTACCTCCTGCACCTCGCGGTGACCGACCCCGAGCACCTGCGCAACGTCGTGCTCGACGCGCTCACCAGCCGGCCCGAGATCGCCCAGGTCACGACGTCGCTCGTCTTCGAGCACCACCGGTCGGCAGCGGTCAAGCGCACGACGCGGCGGTAGGCCCGGGTTCACCTCCCGGCCAGAACGGCACTGAATCCCGCCAGGCGACCGCAGTGCGGCACGCTCACGGGATTCAGTGCACATTCGGTGATCTCAGCCGCCCCGGAGCAGGACGGGTCGTCAACTTCTGCAACGGATTCGGCAGATCCGCCCTGCGGGCCAGGTGTAGGGAGCGGCCCGGCGGCCACAACTCCAGACGGCCCACCTCGCCGCGCACGCGCGCGGCCCGTCAAGGAGCGACACCCGTGCCCCGAGCCATCTGGAGTGGATCGATCACGTTCGGTCTCATCAGCCTTCCCGTGAAGGCCTACACCGCCGCGCGCCGCGAGAACATCAGCTTCGACCTGCTGCACGACGAGGACCACGCGCACATCGAGTACAAGCGCATCTGTCCCGTGCACCACGAGGAGGTGCCGTGGGAGCACATCATCAAGGGCTACGAGATCGAGCCCGGTAAGTACGTCACCTTCACGAAGCAGGAGCTCGAGGAGCTGCAGCCCGAGGCGACGCACTCGATCGACATCGAAGACTTCGTGCCGCTCGAGGAGATCGACCCGATGTACTTCGACACGCCCTATCACCTGGCGGCTGCGCCGGGAGCCAAGCGTGCCTACGACCTGCTGCGCGCCGTCATGGTCGATGCGCAGGTCGTGGCGATCGCCCGCGTCGTGATCCGAACCCGCGAGCGCCTCGTCGCCATCCGCCCGCTTCCCGGCGGCACGCTCTCGATGGAGACGCTCCACTACGCCGACGAGCTCCGCGAACTGCCCGAGGATGCCGGCGACGCACGCAAGAGCACTCCGCCGAGCGAGCGCGAGGTCGAGATGGCCCGCGCGCTCGTCGACGAGCTGACCGTCGAGTTCGACCCGACCAAGTACAAGGACACCTGGCGTGACGACGTGCTCGCCCGCATCGAGGAGAAGGCGGCCGGCAAGACGATCAGCGCGCCTGACACGCCGCAGCCGGAGGCCACGCCGACGAGTGACATCATGAAGGCGCTCGAGGCGAGCCTCGCTGCCGCACGCGCCAAGCGTGGGGAGCCGGTCAAGGCAGCCGCGTCGACGAAGCGCACGACGAAGTCAGCGACCGCCGCCAAGCAGCCTGCGGCCAAGAAGCCGGCCGTCAGCAAGCCGGCGTCCACCAAGCCCGCCGCGAAGAAGACGGCGAAGGCCGCGCCTGCCACGAAGCCGAAGGCCGCCGCGAAGAAGGCGAAGCGCTGAGCCATGGCGACGCGTTCGAAGGCATCGCTCGCGACCTACCAGGCCAAGCGCGACTTCGCGGCCACGAGCGAACCGTCGGGCGCGAAGGCGAAGCGCACACCGCGCACGAAGGCGCCGCGTTTCGTCGTGCAGCAGCATGACGCGACCGCCATGCACTGGGATTTCCGGCTCGAGCATGATGGCGTACTCGTGTCGTGGGCCGTACCGAAGGGTCCGCCCGAGCGACCGAAGGTCTCCCGGCTCGCGATCCGCACCGAGGACCATCCGCTCGACTACATCGACTTCGCGGGTGACATCCCCGAAGGCTCCTACGGCGCCGGCCACGTCGAGGTCTGGGACCACGGCACCTACACCCTCGAGGAGCTCGACCTCGACGCCGGCAAGGTGCACGTCGAGCTGCACGGCGAACGCCTCAACGGTCGCTACATGCTCGTGCGCACCAAGGAGGGCGAGGACGACGGTCGCCGCGCCCAGTGGCTCCTGCGCCGGTTGTCACCCGCCGAGCATCCGGAGCGCGCACCGCTCCCCCAACACGCGAAGCCGATGCTCTGCACGCCGAGCAAGCTGCCGCCGCACCTCGATCGCTGGGCCGCGGAGGTGAAGTGGGACGGCGTGCGCGCGCTCGCCTACGTCGAGGGTGGTCGCGTGCGACTCGAGTCGCGCAACGGCAACGACCTGACCGACCAGTTCCCCGAGATCGCGCGCATGGGCCGCGCGATGGGTTCGACCGAGGCCGTACTCGACGGGGAGCTGGTCGCGTTCGATGCCGCCGGGCGCCCGAGTTTCCAGCAGCTGCAGTCGCGGCTCGGGGTGACGTCAGCGTCGACCGTGCGCACGCGCATGAAGTCGGTGCCGGTGACCTACGTCGCCTTCGACGTGCTGCAGCTCGACGGACGCGACCTGCACGACGAGCCCTACGAGGCGCGCCGCAACCTGCTGCGCGCGGCGCTCGAAGACGGTGACAACTGGCAGGTGCCGGCGTCGCACGACGGCGCGGGCGCGGAGCTGCTCGAGTCGGTGGTCGCGCTCGGCATGGAAGGCGTCGTGCTCAAGCGCCTCGGATCGCCCTATCGCGAGGGCGTGCGCAGCGGCGACTGGCTCAAGGTGAAGGCGCAGCGTCGCCAGGAGTTCGTGATCTGCGGGTGGGTCGAGGGGAGCGGTGGGCGCGGCGGGGGTATCGGTTCGCTCCTGCTCGGCTACCACGACGGCGAGGGGCGACTGGTGCCGGCGGGCGGTGTCGGCACCGGATTCACGGATGACATGCTCAAGCGCCTGCACGCGAAGCTCGCGCCGCTCGAGCGGAAGACCTCGCCCTACGACGTGGCGCCGCGGGCGGGGGCGCGCTCGCGCCGCCCGGGCCGGGCCGCGGCGGCGGAGCACTTCGTCACGCCGAAGTTGGTGTGCGAGGTCGAGTTCACCGAGTTCACGCGCGACGGCACGGTGCGGCATCCGTCGTACAAGGGCCTGCGCGACGACAAGCGCGCGGCCGACGTGGTGCGCGAGGAGCCGGTCGGCGGCAGGTGACGCGCCGCGCGCGCCGAACTCCGCGCACATGGGAACCCCCGGTCACACGCACGCCTTCACCGCTGTCGACGAGCGGTCGATCGCGGCCGCGAAGCGCGACGACTGCTTCGCGTGGCTCGACCTGGTCGAGCCCGAGCCGTCGGAGGTGCGCGAGCTGGGGCGACAACTCGGATGGCATCCCCTGCTCGTCGAGGATGCGATCTCGCTCGGCCAGCGCCCGAAGGTGGAGTCGTACGACGGCGACGGCCTCGCCTTCGTGATCGCCTACGGGGCGACGCCGCCGAGCGGGGAGGTTCCGGCCGGGCTCGTCGAGGTGGCACTCGTGATCTCGGGTGGCTACATCGTGTCGATCCGCCAGCGCGAGGTGGCGCTGCTCGACGAGCTCCGGCTGCGTATCGACGAGGTGCACGACACGGGCTGGGCGGAGGCGAGCGTCGTCTACCGCATCGTCGACCGGCTCGTCGACTCCACGCTCGTCGCGTCGGAGCACGTGTCGGCGCGGCTCGAGGAGCTCGAGGTGCTGATCGAGACGAATCCCACCAATGATTTGCTCCCACAGCTGCGCCAGCTCCGCCGCAAGGTCGCGACCTACCAGAGCGTGTTCAGCGCGCAGCGCACGTCGCTCGCCGACCTGCCCGGCGCACTCGCGGCGCTCGACGAACTCGACGATGCCGAGGACGTGCACTTCCGCGACGTGTCTGACCACGCCTGGCGCGTCTCGAACGAACTGCAGCTCGCGCAGGAGCTGGTCAACGGCTCGTTCGAGAGCTATTTCGCCGCGCTCGCGTCGCATCAGGGGAAGGTCTCCCAGCGGCTCACGGTCGTGGCGACGATCTTCCTCCCGCTCACCTTCGTGACGGGCTTCTTCGGCCAGAACTTCGGATGGATGGTCGACCACGTCGCCAGCGAGCAGGACTTCCTCTGGTTCGGCGTCGGTGGGTCGGTGCTGTCGGTGCTCGTGCTGACCATGGTCATCGCCAAGCTGCGCTGGTGGTCGTAGCGTGACGACACCCGAGCTGGAGGGCGAGGAGGAGTTCGTCGACGCGGCCGCGTTCGAGGCGTGGATCGCCACGCGTCCCGACGGTCCGGGCACGTGGCTGCGCATCGCCAAGAAGGGCTCCGGCGTCACGACGGTGAGCTACCTCGAGGCGCTCGACGTCGCGCTCTGTTGGGGGTGGATCGATGGGCAGAAGCGCAGCTGGGATGCGACGTACTTCCTGCAACGCTTCGTCCCGCGACGGGCCCGATCGACCTGGTCGAAGGTGAACGTCGCCAAGGTGGTGGCGCTGACGGAGGCGGGGCGCATGCAGCCGCGCGGGCTGGCCGAGGTCGCAGCCGCGCAGCCGACGGCCGGTGGGACGCGGCGTACGCGCCGGCCAGTGCGCGCGAACTTCCCGAGGAGCTCGCGCGCGCCCTCGCCGCGAGCCCGGCGGCGCAGGCCGCGTGGGAGGCACTCGACTCCCAGAACCGCTACGCGATGACCTACCGGGTGTCAGCCGGCAAGCAGGCCGCGACGCGCGAACGCAACGCCGCGAAGTTCGTCGCCATGCTCGAACGCGGCGAGCACATCCACGACACCTGACGGTGCTACGCTCCGCCGATGCCCACCGTGCAGATCCTCCGCTATCCCTGGGTCGCGCGCACCGCGCGCCGAGCCCCGAAGGCTGACTTCTTCGACGAGACGTTCCGCGCGATGCGCGTGCTGCCGATCGACTGCGACTTCAACCTCCACATCAACAACGGGCGCTACCTCTCGATCATGGACCTCGGTCGCATCGACCACGCGACCCGCACGGGTTGGTGGGCGACCTTCCGGGCCCGCGGCTGGAACCCGGTCGCCACGGGCGTGACGATCAGGTTCCGCCGCGAACTGCGCATCGGGGCGCGCTATCGGCTCTACACGAAGCTCGCGGGCTGGGACGAGCGCTGGTTCTTCTTCGAGCAGCGGTTCGAGCGCGCCGACGGCTCGCTCGCGGCGCGGGCCTACGTGAAGGCGGCCGTGCTCGACAAGGGGCGACGCCCGGTCGCGCCGCGCGAAGTGGTCGCGGAGCTGGGGGCCGATCCGACGAGTCCACAGCTCCCCAACGGCATCACCACGTGGCAGCAGATCGACGCCGGCTGAGCGCGCGGCGAGCGGTGGCTCGCGTCAGCTGACGACGGTGCGCGCGAAGCGGCGCATGGGGCGACCGAGGTCGTTCTCGACCTCGCCGCTGTCGACGAATCCGTGCGATTCGAGGAACGCCTCGGTGTTGTCGTGGTTCGGGTAGACGTCGATGAACACGCGCTCGGAGCGCCACACCTCGGCGTAGCGCAGCGCGGCGATGAGCAGGCGGCCGCCGTCGCCCTGGCGGGGCGTGAGCACGAGCAGGTCGTCGACCTCGAGGCCCGTGTCGCCGCGGCGCAGCACGACCATGCCGACGGGGTCACGCAGGGTGCCGATCGCGAGCATGAGCACGTCGGGGTTGGCGATGATCGCCTCGAAGTACTCGTCGGTGCAGTAGAGGTCGCGCCAGGCCGCGAAGCCCGCCTCGTCGGGGGCGGGGCGGTAGCGGTCGTGCATGACCGTTTCCTTGAGGCGGCGCAGGTAGGGCACGTGGGCCGAGGTCGCGCTCACGATCATGAGCGAGTCGAGGCCGCGCGCGGCGGGCGCGGTGGGGCTCGGGAGGATCGACGGTGCCGGGGGAAGGACGGGCTGCTCGGTCATGCTCATGCCCGGCATTCTGTCTCACCGGGCGGAGCCGTGCGGCGCGGGGCATGCCGAGGCAGGTTCGTGCGGTGCCCGGAGGCGTTCACGCCTCGGCGGCGATGCGCGCGAGGGCGTCGCGCACGGCGCGCGCGGTTGAACCGAGCGCGGTGACGAGCTCGACGAGCTTCTGCTGGAGTTCGGCGTTGGCGAGCGAGCCGTCGTCCTGGAAGGCGGTGGCGGCGTTCGGCACTGTGACCGAGGGCTCCACGACGGCGCGGGCGCCCTGGGTGCGCAGGCTCTTGAGGAGCTCGTCGCGCGCCCACACCGCCCCGAACTGACCCGTCGAGACGCTGGCGACCGCTACGGGCTTGCCGTACATCGGGCTGGACTGCAGGTCGTTGCGCGGCTCGCTGTCGGCGCGCGACGCCCAGTCGAGCGCGTTCTTGAGCGCGCCGGGGATGGAGCCGTTGTACTCGGGCGTCACGATGAGCACGCCGTCGGCGGCACGCACGGCGGCGCGGAAGGCGTCGGCGCCGGGGGTGGCGCCCGTGCCCTCGACGTCCTCGTCGAACGGCTCCACGGTGCGCAGGTCGGTGTAGTCGACCACGTTCACGCCCTCAGGTGCCAGCTCGGCGGCGAGCCGCACGAGGCGTCGGTTGTACGACGCCTCGCGCAGGCTCCCCGCGAGGGCGAGCAACGTGATGGGCTGCTGCTCGATCTCGGTCATCACGACTTCACGAGCTCGAACTCGCCCTCGAGGCGCACCTTGCGGCCCACGACGTCGGCGCCGGAGGCCAGCTGGGCGGCCCAGGAGATGTCGAAGTCGTTGCGGTCGATCTCGCCGGTGAGCTCGAGGCCGAAGCGGGTGTCGCCGCCGAGGCCCTCGGTCGGGGCGCTCCACTGGCCGGTCAGCGTGACCGACTTGGTGGTGCCCTTGAGCGTGAGGTCGGCGACGACGGTCGCGGTGCCGTCGGCGGCGAGGTCGACGCTCGTCGACTTGAGCGTCAGCTTCGGGTGCAGCTGCGCGTCGAAGAAATCG
>JAOPYW010000019.1 GCA_025964405.1 Thermoleophilia bacterium
GCATGCGACGGGCCAAGGCACGATCCTGCAGGTGGTCAGCTACGCGCGTCGCGCGCGACGCGACGCTCCGCGATGAGCGACGTGTAGGGCGGGATGGACGCCGCCATCACCGCGAGCGTGCCGCGACTCCCGTATCCGGCAGCCCGCGCCGCCGGCACCGCCAGCAGCACGTAGAACAAGAACAGCGCACCGTGGATCGGGCCGAACAGGTGCACGCCCGCCGCACCGTGGTCGGTGTACTTGAACGCCATGCCGACGAGCAGGCCGGTCCACGAGACGGCCTCCGCGATCGCCGCTGCCCGGAAGGCCACGACGCTCACGCGCTGGGGGCAGCCGGCGCCTGCGGGAGGTCGGTCTTGATGTGCAGCTCCTTGAGCTGCTGCGCGTCCACCGGGGCCGGGCTCTCGGTCAGCGGGTCGAACGTCGACTGCTGGCGCGGGAAGGCGATGACCTCGCGGATGTTCGCCTCGTGCGCGAGGAGTGCCACGATGCGGTCGACGCCCGGGGCGATGCCGCCGTGCGGCGGGGCACCCATCTTGAGCGCGCGCAGGAAGAACGAGAACTTCTCCTCCGCCTCGGCCTCGTCGATGCCGAGCACCTGGAAGATCTTCTGCTGCAGCTCGTACTGGTGCACGCGGATCGAGCCCGACGCGAGCTCCCAGCCGTTGAGCGTGAGGTCGTACGCCTCCGCGATGACCTTGCCCGGCTCCGTCTCGAGGTACTGCGCGGTGTCAGTCGACGGCTGGCAGAACGGGTGGTGCGCGAAGGTGAAGCGCTCGCGGTCCTCATCCCACTCGAACAGCGGCGCGTCGACGATCCATGCGAACTGCCACGGTCGGTTCGGCACGAGCTCGAGCTGCTCGATGAGTCGCGTGCGCAGCGCGCCGAGCACGCGGCTGACCACGAGGTCGGTGTCGGCCATGAGGAAGATCGCGTCACCGGGCTGCGCGCCCGCGACATCCTTGAGCGCCTGCTGCTCGGCCTCGGAGAGGAACTTCACGACGGGCGAGCGGAGGCTGCCGTCCTCCTCCACGATGAACCACGCGAGGCCCTTGGCGCCGAACTGCTTGGCGAACTCGGTGAGTTCGTCCATGTCCTTGCGCGAGAAGCGACCGCCGCCGGGGCCGACGAGCACGCGCACGGCGTTGCCGGCGTCGAGCGTCGCGCGGGCGACGCCGAACTCGGTATTCTTCCACGCCTCGCCGAGGTCGCCGATCTCGAGGTCGAAGCGCAGGTCGGGCTTGTCGGAGCCGAAGCGGAGCATGCTCTCGTGGAACGGCAGGCGGATGAAGGGCTCGTCGAGCTCGATACCGGCCACTTCCGACCAGATCTGCTTCATCAGCCCTTCCATCATGTCGAGCACGTCGTCCTGCGTGACGAAGCTCATCTCGACGTCGAGCTGCGTGAACTCGAGCTGGCGGTCGGCGCGCAGGTCCTCGTCGCGGAAGCAGCGGGCGATCTGGTAGTAGCGTTCGACGCCCGCGACCATGAGCATCTGCTTGAACAGCTGCGGGCTCTGCGGCAGCGCGAAGAACTGGCCCGGCCGCGTGCGGCTCGGCACGAGGAAGTCGCGGGCACCCTCGGGGGTCGACTTGCCGAGGATGGGCGTCTCGACGTCGAGGAATCCGCGTGCGTCGAGGTAGCGACGCATCACCTGCGTCACGTGCGAACGCAGCTGCAGGTTGCCGAACATCTTCTCGCGGCGCAGGTCGAGGAACCGCCACTTGAGGCGCACGGCCTCGTCGACGTTCTCATCCTCGAGCTGGAAGGGGAGCACGTCGCTGCGTGACAGCAGCTCGAGCGAGCTGACGCGGATCTCGACGCCACCGGTCGCGAGGTTCGGGTTGACCAGGTGCGTGGCCCGCTCGACGACCTTGCCCACGGCCGAAATGCAGAACTCGTTGCGCAGCGTCTCGGCGATCTGGTGCGCCTCGGCCGCGTCACTCGGATCGATCACGAGCTGCACCACACCCGTGCGGTCGCGCAGGTCGATGAAGATGAGCTCGCCGTGGTCGCGCACCGACTTGACCCAGCCGGCGACCTTGACGTCGTCACCCACGCGCCCGATGCCGAACATGCGGCGCTCGATCGGCACGTCGTTGACGCCGATGTGGCCGGCTTCGTGGGTTCGGAACGGTGAGGTGTCGGTCGCAGTCGTCATGCGGGCATCCTACGCGGTCGCGCCACCGTGCAACGCGGGAACCTCGAGGCGGAGTCCCGCCAGGAGCCCGGCCGAGCCCCCCGCCGCGGCGAGCCGACGTTGGCGCGGGGCGCCGTTCTCGGCGAGCAGGTGCTCGATGCCCGTCAGCGCCGTGCGCGAGCCGAGCTCGTCGGCGGCGCCCGCGACCGCGGCCAGCAGCTCGCGCGTGAGCTCCGTCACCGACACGCGCTCACCCCGGCCCGGCAGCTCCAGCCCTGCTGCGACGCCGTCGCGCAGCGCAGCCCAGCGGTTGTGGCGCTCGGTCGACGGCGCGGGGCGCGTGGCCAGCGTCTCGCCGGCGACGACGCGTGCGCAGAGGGCCTGCACGAACGCGACGAGTGACCGGGTGTGCTCGGGGTCGTGCTGCACGTCCATCACGCGCACCTCGACCGTGCCGTGTTCGGGCACCGGCGTGACCTCCCAGCGCAGGCGTCCGCTCGGCGAGTCATGCGCCGCCCCGTCGAGTTCGCGGTAGGCGGCAACGCCGAGGTCGGTCGGCACGTACGCCGCCCACGGGAGCCGGCGCTGCAGCTCGCTTCGGGTCGACGCCAGCGCGCCCAGCTCCCCCTGCCACCAGGGCGAGTTCGCCGCGAGCGCGATGAACATCGGCGCCAGGGCCGTGAGCTGCTGCGCGGCTTCGAGGGCCAGCTCGGCCGTGGGCATGCCGACGTGCACGTGCAAGCCGCAGGCGAGCTGCTCGTCGAGCAGTCCCAGCTCGTCGAGTTGGCGAGCGATCGAGGCGTAGCGCGGATTCTCGACGAGCCGACGTCCGGCACCGTCGACGAGGGGGTGCGTGCCGGATGCGCAGACGAACAGCCCGTGCTCGGCGGCCCGCGTGACGAGTTCCGCGCGGAGGGCGACGAGTGCGTCGCCGGCGTCGTCGACCGACGCGAACGGGTGTGTGGCGACCTCGACCATGCAGGCGAACAGCTCCGGCTTGAGCACACCCGAACGCGGCACCTCGACCGGCTCCGTGCCCCCGAGCACGAGCTCCATCGCGTCGACCGGGTGCCCGCTCGCGTCGACGAGGATGAACTCCTCCTCCACGCCCACGGTCAGGGGGGAGCCGTTCTGTGACCACCAGTCGTGCGACAGGATCATGAGGTCGCTGCTGCGGCGGTGAGCTGCGCATCGACCTGGCCGATCGCAGCGTCGATGACGGTCGGGAGCGCGATGCCCTCGAACCCGCTGCGTAGGAACATCTCGGCGCCGAAGTCGTCGACCAGCACGCGCACCACGGTGGTGAGCTTGGCCGCCTGCTTCTGCTGGCTCTTGGCGGAGCGACCCGCGAGGTCGAGCTCGACGCTGCGCCCGCGCTCGCGCAACGCGGTCGCGATGTGGAAGGCCGTCGCGCGCGCCTCGGCGCCCGCCTCCGGTCGCGTGCCGACGTACGCCTCGACCGTGCGGTCAGGCACGCCCGCCTCCAGCGCCTCGAGGCAGAGCACGATGCGCTCGATGCCGGTGCCGAAGCCCACGCTCGGGGTCGGCTTGCCGCCCAGGGCCTCGATGAGTCCGTCGTAGCGCCCGCCCGCGCCGACCGTCGACTGCGCCCCGAGCGCGGAGCTCGTGAACTCCCACACGGTGCGCGTGTAGTAGTCGAGCCCACGCACGAGCAGCGGATCGACGACGTACTCGACGCCGGCGATCGTCAGCAGCGCCGTCAGCTCGTCGAAGTGGGCGCGGTCGTCCTCGGTGAGGAACTCGGGCAGCTTGGGTGCGTCGGCGACGATCTCACGCGTGCGCGCATCCTTCGAGTCGAGGATCCGCAGCGGGTTGCTCGCGAGCCGGGCCTGCGAATCCGCGTCGAGCTCCCCAGCGAAGGGCGTCAGGTAGGCGACGAGGGCATCGCGGTAGGCGACGCGCGCCGCGCCCGAACCGACGGAGTTGAGGTGCAGCACGAGGTCGGGCAGGCCGAGGTCGCGGTAGATGCCGGCCTGCACCGTGATCACCTCGGCGTCGACGGTCGCGAGCTCGGAGCCGAGCACCTCACAGCCAAGCTGCACGTGTTCGCGCAGGCGCCCGGCCTGGGGCTTCTCGTAGCGGAACATCGAGTCGGCGTACCAGAGCTTCACGGGAAGCGATTCGCGGTGCATGCCGTGCGTGATGAAGGCGCGGGCCACGCCGGCGGTGCCCTCGGGGCGCAGGGTCAGCGAGCGGCCGCCGCGATCCTCAAAGGTGTAGGTCTCCTTCGAGACGATGTCGGTGGCCTCGCCGACTCCGCGGTGGTACAGCTCGGTGTGTTCGAAGGTGGGCGTCGTGATGCGGCCGAAGCCGGCGGCCTCGAAGCGGGCGCGGGCGGCGTCGAGCACGCGGGCGCGCAGGCGCCAACTGGCGGGCAGGACATCCTGGGTGCCTCGGGGGAGCTGATACTCGGTCATGGGGGCATCCTCTCACGCGCAGGCATGGTGAACCCAGCCGAGGGTGACGAGGTCAGATGCCGCGCAGGAACGGGTTCGTCGCGAGTTCGGCCGCCATCGTGGTCACCGGGCCGTGGCCGGAGAGCACCAGCGTCGTCGGGTCGAGCTTGCGGGCCATCAGCTCGAGGCTGCGCACGAGCGTGGGCTGGTCGGCGCCGGGCAGGTCGGTGCGACCCACCGATCCCTGGAACAGCACGTCGCCGCTGAAGGCGAGCGGGGGCATCTCCGCGTCGGGCACGGCTGCGCCGTCGTCGTCGACGTCTCCCGGAGCGAGGAAGGCGATGTGCGCGGGGCTGTGGCCGGGCACGAGCAGCACGTCGAGCGCGACGTTCGCGACCGTGATGCGCTCACCGCCCCGCAGGCGGTGCTCCACCGGCCAGGCCGCCACGTCGTGGCGCCCGCCGGGCCACTGGTCGTTGAGCACCTCGGGCGTCTCGAGGCCGTAGGCCTCCTCCGCGTGCATCCAGACCGGAGCGCCGGTGGCTGCCGCGAGGCCCGCGACGCCACCGATGTGGTCGTAGTGGAAGTGCGTGACGAGGATCGCCTCGACGGTGAGGCCCTCGTCGGAGAGCAGCTCGAGCACGCGTTCATGCTCGGCGCCCGGGTCGACCACGAAGCAGGCGGCCGCGCCGGCCTCGTGCACGACGTAGCAGTTGGTGCCGATCGGCCCCAGCTGGAGCACGTGCACCTGCAGCGTCACGCTGAGGTGCGGCCCGTGCGCTTGAGCCAGCGGTTGTAGCTGAGCTTGTCCATCCAGTGCATGAACGGCGCGAAGACGATCGTGATCAGCGCGGCGGTCGCGAGGGCGGTGCCGGAGATGCGTGCGCCGCTCCAGTCGTCGTGCGCGCCGCTGTACTGCCAGTACTGCAGCGCGAAGATGAGCAGGAAGTAGACCGGCAGCCGCTTCGCCGTGCGCTTGAAGCTCGGCGTCGGGTAGACGTAGTTGGCGCTGCGCGGGTTGTTCGCCCCGGAGCGCGCCGACTGGCGCGACGAACCGGCACTCGGCCGGCTGCTGCTCGACGTGGTGCGCTCCTTGCGGTGCACGACCTCGCTGCTCGGAGGGATGTAGGCGCGCTTGCGTGTCTTCTTCTCAGCCATGCCGCAAGCGTACCACCGGCATCCGTCGCCGGTCGCAGGCGAGCGGCGTCAGACGAGGGCGGCGAGCTGCTCGAGCGACGTCGTGGTGACGCCGGCGACACCGATCGCCCCGATCGGCGCGACGGCGGGCACGAGCGCGGCCCCGAGGCCGGTCGCCGCAGCGAAGGCGAGCGAACGCGGGTCGACGTCGGCGGGTGCCTGCCGCGCCAGCACGTCGTGCCAGGCGAGCCACTGCGCGCGCCCACTGCGCG
>JAOPYW010000049.1 GCA_025964405.1 Thermoleophilia bacterium
GTTGAAGCCCAGCAGGTTCGCGACGAGCGAACCGCGCCCGAGCCCGAGGTCGTCGATCAGCGCCGCGAAGGCGAGCCCGTGCATGAGGCCGAAGCCTCCGGCGATCCACGATTCACCGCCCGGCACGAGCGGCCTGATCGCATGCACGCCCGATACCAGAATCGATAGGGCGATCATGCTCTCGACGAAACGGGTCGGCACTTCAACCAGACCGAACGAAGCGAGCGCCAAGGTGATCGAATGGCCGATCGCGAAGGCCGTCACGACGTGCACGACGCGCCACCAACTGCGCTTCGTATCAGCACTTCGAACCCACCGCGCGCGACTCGCGATCAGCGGCGCGGGGAGCAGGAGCATGAGCAGGAACATGAGGTGATCCGCGCCGCCTGAGATGTGGTCGATGCCGAGCCGCACCGACGACCCGAAGCCCGTGCTGGCGGACGCGCCGCCTGCTGGCACCCGAAGCGACTTCTGGCTCCACGAGAGCCCACCCAACGACGTGTAGGCCGTCGCGCCAGCCGTGCGCTCCGAGACGAAGATGCGATGCGACACCAGTTCCTCGACGATCGCGTCGTAGTGGAGCGTGAAGTCAGTCACGACGCCCGTCGCCGGCGCCATCGTCAGCGTGTACACGAGGTGGTCGACGTCGTCGATGTCCGCCACCGTGCCGCCCGCGACCACGACGGCCCAGTCGCCACCGTTCGCGCTCCTGGCTGACACGTGGTCGCTGACGTAGGTGCGCAGTCGCTCCAGCTCGGCGCGCTGCAGCACCGACGCCGCATCGAGGTCGTGGCCGACGGCGATCGCCAGCCGATCGATGGGGAGCTGTATCTCGCCCGTGACCTCGTCATCGGCGACGGTCAGGAGCACAGCTGTCGTGCTGAGCGGGTGCGCGTCCGCCGAACCGACGCGCCCCACCGCGAGCAACGCGCCCAACGAGATGAGGAGGCATGCAAGTGTGACGAGGCGGATGATGTGCACGTGACGCATGGCCCTATCCTGCGACTCGCCCATAAGTTCAACCTGTGAACGGAGTAGGGCGTGCGTCGCCCGCGCGGCGGCCCAGGGCCGCTCTGCTGCACCACTGCGTGCAGTGACTGCCGACCAGGCGCCTACTTCTTCTTGGTGACGACGACCGCTCGAGTGATGGTCTTCGAACCACCAGCTGTCGTGATCTTGATGGTCTGCGCCACCTTCACGGTCTTCGCCTTGGCCAATGCCTTCTTCGCCGCGAGCGTGAGCTTGGTGGTCGTCACCACGGGACCAGCAGCAGTCCGCTTGACGACACTGGATCCGATCACGACCGGAGTGGTTCGCTTGCTGCCCTTGGGGAGCAGGCCGAGCCGCTTGGCGACGCTCGCCGGGATCGTCAACGTTGTCGTGATCGTTCCGGCCTGGTTCAGCTGGACCGTTGTCGCCAGGCCGGACTTCAGCACCGATGCGATGGTCGTCGACTTCGGCACCGCAGACACGACCGACACGAGCTTGATCACCGGAACTACCGGAGGGGCGACTACGGGCGGAGCGCTGACGTCGTAGCGGACGGCCGTCGATACCGATCCCGCGTTCGCTGCATCGGAGTCGTAGGTGGCGATGACCGTGTGCGCACCGACGGTGAGTGTCGCGGTGAACAGCGTGGCACCACCCTGAACGCCTACGGGGATCGTGGCCAGCACCGTGGCGCCGTCGCGGAACGTGATCGTGCCACCCGGAATGGCGTTAGTTGCCAACGCGGTCGCCGTGAATGCCACGGTGGAGCCGAGCACCTGGCCCGGTGAAGACGCGATCAGTAGCGTCGTCGTCGGTCGCTTGAGGACGGTGTGCGTCACCACGGAGGACGAGCCGGTCGCATTGGCCGACGCAGCGACGGACGCGGTGATCGTGTGCACGCCCACTCCCAGCGACGGTGCGAGCGAGACGGTGCCGCTGGTCGTTCCACTGGGGATGGTGCTGGTACCGAGCACGGTGGCCCCTTCGGAGAGGGTGACGACGTTCGCCTGTGAGGCGTCGAGGCCTGTCACGACCGCACTGAAGGTAGTCGCGGAGCCGAGCACCGACGTCGTGGCTGCCGGCGTCAACGCCACCGCTGTCGTTGTCGGGAGCACCACGTACGTGAAGGGCGACGACGCGGCGTCAAGATATGCAGCGACGTTCGACACGAATGACACCGAGAGCGTGTGTGACCCGGCCCCGAGCGTGGTGTCGATCGTGGCGACCCCATTGGTGACCGTTCCCGAGCCGACATCCACGCCGCCCTCGAGCAGCGTCACTGCACCAGACACGGCACCGTCGGGCTGCGTGGCCGACACCGTTACGGTGAACGTCGGTGACGTGGGATAGGTGGACGGCGTCAGCGGGGCCGCAACCGGCGTGACCACCGGGATCTGGGCGAGCCGCGTGAGAGTCACGTCGTTGCTTCCGGATCCATCGGTGTAGCTGACCCTGTATGCGAATCCGCCCACCGTGATGGTGGCCCCCTGTGCCAAGCCGTCGAAGGTGCCGACGATCGGATCCGCCGAGTAATTGTCGACGATCGTCAATGCGTCACCAACCGCAGGAACGGTGCTCGGCGCGCTGAGATCCAGGGTCGTCCCGGTCAGGGTCGGGGCAGCGCTGGAGATGATGCGGTCGTAGGAACCGTTGCTGAATCCGAGACGCGGAGCAAACGTCACACCCGTGCCGCCCGTGAAGCTGGACGCGTACAGCGCGTGGCCGACCGTCGGCACCCCGACCGATGACGGCGCGATGGATCCAGACGTCGCCGTGATCGACCCGACGGAAGTGAGGCTGTTGCTCAGCGCCAGCGTGCCACCGGTGAGCGCAACGGCTCCCGCCGTGAAATCGCCGAGGAGGTGGGCCGTGCCCCCGGCGACGGTGAGTGACCCCGCGCTGGTGATCACACCAGTGGTGAGGGTGCCGGTTCCCGACTTGATCAGGTTGACCGGTGCGTTCTGGTAGGAGGAGATCGACGCCTGGGCGTAATCATCGAGCCCCAGCTCAGCGGCTCCGACGAAGCCGATGGCGATCGGATTGCCTGAACCGTCGAAGGCGGAGATCCCCTTCGGCGCCGTCAGCTTGCCGGCCGTACCCACGTCGAACACCACCGACGAGGTCTGGTCGACCGAGATGTTCCTGGCGAACGTCTGGTTGCTGGTCGTCTTGAGCGATGCGTGCACGAGCGGATAGCCCTGCGGCACGTCGATGGTGGTCAGCGCGGTGGTGGCTCCGACATCACCGTTGAAGTCGACGTAACTCGTGGTGCGCACATCGAGGCCGTAGGCGCCGTCGATCTCCTTCAACGTGACGCGCGTGTAGCCGACGGGCAGGATCTCTTCCCCATCCGCGTCGAGGCCGGAGGTGACGACCAGGTTGGCGCCGAGCGTCATGGGGCGCCCGACGGTCACGGAGTTGATCGCATGGATGGCCGTGCCCGTGCCGACGGAAACGGTTCCCGTCAAGAGGCCGTCGCTGATGGTCACCGATCCGACCGGGTCGATCGCCGTACCCAGCGCGCCGCGCAGCGCCACGCTCACCGGCGAACTCAGCCCGACGCTGCCCGTCGTCTCGATCTCGTGGACCGAGATCGCGCCCGACGTGGAGAAGTTGACGCTGTTCGTGCCGGCCACGATCCTGTCGCCGATCGATGCTCCGGTGCTCGGTGACGGACCGCCGTCGGACATGTCGGTAGTGCCACCTGCGTCAGTCGTGAGTGCGCCGGTGACGAACTGGGTCTTGTTGACCTGGAACGACAGCGTGCCGGTGGAGTTGACGGTGAGGTCCTTGGTGAACACGAAGCCGAGCGACACGTCGCCGGAGCCTGCCGAGATGGTGACGTCACCGTTCGGCGTGAAGCCCGACCGGAGGTTGTCGACCTCGACGTCGCCGTTCGCATGCAGCGCGTACGCGGTGTCATCATCCCCGTAGACACTGCCGAGGTCGATCGTGTTCGCGTAGACGTCTGCGGTCGAGCGCAACATGCCCGGCACCGTGATGCTGGTCAGCGGGGCGCCTGCCGTTCCGATCTGCCCGGGGAAGTTGACCGCCGCCTCACCCACGACGGTGAGCGCATGCGCTCCCGTGATGCCGCGGCGATTGAAGTTGATCGCGTACTGGTCGGGAACGACGATCGTGAGGTCGCCCGCGAGCACCACGGGTCCGGCGAACGCGGGGTTGAGGGCCGCGATCGACCCCGCCGCCGTGATGGCCGTGCTCTCGCCCGAGGCCGTGATGTCGGGGTTGTCATCCCACCCGGTCGACAGCGTGGCGCTTCCGCCCGTGAGAGCGACGGAGGGGATCGTGATCTCGGGCGCGTTGAACGTGATTCCCTGGTCGCCGGTCAGCGTGACGGCCCCGCTCACCAGGATGGCTCCATCGCCCATGCCCGAACCGACGTCGTACGTGGTGTCGAGGGTGATGGGCCATTGCGTGAGATAACCGCTGAGGTCAGATTCCGAGATCACCGCTCCGGGGCCCGTGGGGACGATGTAGGGGAAGAACGAGCTCGGAGTAGTGACGTTCTGCGTTGCGCCTGACGCCGAGATCGTCAGATCCCACGTGTGGTCGGCCGCGGCTCCGGCGGTCGTGGCGCCCACGAGCGTAAGCCCGACGACGGCGAGTGCAAGGAGGCACGTGCGGCGGACATGGGCGAGGAGCGAAGGGACGAGCATGGGAACTCCGATGGGAACGGTCGTAGCTGACCACGTCAGCGCCGCGAGAACCTACCACCCGCTGTGATATTTCGAACTCCTTGCGAACGAGAAGAGCATGGCCAGCATCTGGCCGGTTCCCTGCAACATGCCTGCTCATCGCTTCGAGGAACTGACGATGATCGCAACCGCAGCTTCCCCCAGCCAGCTCGTCGCCCACGCGCCTCTTCGTTCCGCGGTGGGCGGGGGGAGCACGCTTCCGACGAAGGTCGGCGACTGGATGGTCGAACGGTTCGGCAAGGCCGCGATGCCGATCGCGATCGGGGCCGGAGCGGTCGCCGGTGGCGCGCTGGGCTTCTTCACCTTGGGTCCGATCGCCGGCATCGCCGGAGCGATCGGTGGTGGATGGCTCGGCGCGCTCTGCGTCGGCCTCCGCCCCTGACCTGCCGGCCGGTCAGCTCACGCGCTGGTAGATGGCCTCGGTCGCGAGCGCCTCGGTCCCGTCGGGCAGGATGTTGAACCCGCGGATCTCGTGCGCGTCGGCGCTCGGCATCTCGAACTCCGTTCGCCATCCCCACGGCGCCTCGGGCGGACCGTAGTGACCGAGCACCGCTGCCGCCGTGCCGACCGCGTCGTTGTGCATGACGCCGTGCTGGTAGTGGAACGAGTCGCTCCAGCCCATCTGCAACCCACCTGCCTCGGTGCGGCCGACGATGGCCAGGCCTTCGTGAAGGGCGCCCTCGTAGCGCCAGTCGTATCGCAACAGCAACGCTCCGCCACCGAGTTCGCTCGTAATCGACGCACGGCTGGCGCTGTGTGCATCAGGTACATCGCTGGGCCGGAACCACAACGAGTACTCGCCCTGCCACTCGCCTGCGGCGTGTTCGAACAGATCCTGGGGTTGCATGTCAGTCTCCTACCGATCCGGCCCGTCGTGATGCGAGGTTCCTGCCCAGTACCACCGCGATCTCATTCGCGGTCGCCGACCCCGCTCGCGGTGCCCGCGACCGGACGGCGTGCGAGCACAGCTCCCACAACGAGGAAACCGACGCCGCCGATGAGGAGGAACCCGTAGTCCCACGCGGGCCACTGACTCTTTGGTGCCGTCTCGTTGACGTGGTGCAGCCCCAGGATCTGGTGGTCGACCAGGCCCTCGACGAAGTTGAAGAGGCCCCACCCCGCGAGCAGCATCCCGAGGAATGCGCGGGTGGACCATGCTGCGCGACTGTCGCGGGTCGCGTGCCAGATCATCTGCACGCCGACGAGCGTCGCAACCCAGGTCGCGGCGTGGAAGAGGCCGTCGGCCAGCGTGTTCGCCTCGAGGCCGGCGACCGTGTTCGCCGGGTAGCGCGACGTGTTGCTCAGCAGGTGGTGCCACTGGAGGATCTGGTGGAGGACGATGCCATCGAAGAACCCGCCCAGTCCCACTCCGACGAGCAGCCCGCCGATCGTGAGTGTGCGACGGTTGGACATGCCCAGCGACTGCCCGACGGGCTCGGCGCCAAACGCGCCAGAACGCGTTCGCTAATTGCGTTTGCCACTCGCAGCGATGGCGAGACTGAGCAGATGCATTCCAACCGATCGTGGATCGTCCTCGCCGTCAGCC
>JAOPYW010000078.1 GCA_025964405.1 Thermoleophilia bacterium
CGCGGCGTGTGCACCGGCACCGACCCCGCTCCCGGCGCCGACCGCGGCTCCGGCAGCGCCGAGCCCCGTGTCGATGCCTGCCCCCGCGCCCATCGCGGCGCAGCCGGCGCCTCCGGCTCCCCCTGCAGCAGCCCACGCGGCTCCGGTGCCGGCCCCGCTGCCGGTTCCGACCGCAGCTCCGGTGCCCGCACCACCGGCCCCGGCTGCAGCGGTTCCTCCGCCGCCACCGCCGATCCCCGGCGAGTCACACGCCGCCTGAGCGACACTGCTCCACCAGTCACGTGAAGTCACGCGAGGGTCGCCCATCGGGCGGCCCTCGCTACGTGCGCGGCTGTTTCGCGAGGGGAACCGCCACCGGCAGCGCGATGCCCATCGCGCCCAGCACGGCTGCGGCCCCGTCGAGTTCGCGCGCGACCGATGCCGCCATCGCGGGATGCTCGCTCAGGCCCTGGCGAACGATGTCGCCGACCTCGCCGAGCATCCCCATGCCCGCCATCTCGAGGATGACGTCGACGGGTACGTGTCCGGATGCGACGGCGGCGCGGAGCTTCTTGCGGAGCTCCTCCATGAGGCGCTTGCGCTCCTCGCCCGCATCCTGCACGACCGAGCCGGCCGCCTGCTTGAGGGCACGCTCCACGTGGCGGCTGCTCCATCCCCCCTCGGGACGGATGCTCAGCGATGCGCCGTCTCGCGCATCGTCGAGGGCGAGCGCACGATCGGCATGTGCGGCATCGACGAGGCTGGACTGATCGACGGGCGCGACAACCACGCCCCGGACGGGGCGGATGCCAGCGCGCATCGGGTAGATCGAAGTCATGGGTCCCGTCCGCCGTGCACGCTGTCCACGGCGCGCAGGCGGGTCCAGTGTCTGACGCAGGGCCCGGCCGGTCAACGGGGAGGCGGCCGCCCGGCTCGGAAGAAGACGAGGGCCCCGGTCGCCGAAGCGACCGGGGCCCTCGCTGCACTGCGTTGGCTCGGTGGGTCAGTCTTCCTGACCCACGATGCCGAAGCGCGTGGCGAGCGCCCAGACGGCCGAGAGGCCGACGAGGGCGTAGAAAGCGGTGGAGATACCACCGTCCAGCACGTTACCGACGATGTTCGTGTCGAACACCGCGCTCACGCCGGCGTTGAGGCCCGCGATGATCAGGAGGAACGCGGCGATGGTCTCGAGGTGGAGGTTCTTCATGGTGGTGCCTTTCAGTTGGGTTCCACGTCTCGATGATGGTGAGATCGTGGTCACGCACGCGGCGATGAAGGTGCCGCGTACTTACACAGTACCCCGTTCGGGGCGAAGTTCAAGCCCCATCGCGAACTGTTTATCGACTGACACGTCAATCGAGACGACGCGTGTCAATCCCCATGAACACGTGGATCCTGCCTGTATCGGGAGGCTGTTCATCGCGTGCGGCCACCCCGCCGGACACCCGCGTGGGCAGACGAGGCCATCGCTCCGGTGTCAGTCGATGGGAACGAGGCGCGCCGGGGAGAACCTCGGCACCCCAAGGAGGACACCATGCACGAGACGACGATGCACCCCACCGCCCTGCCCGCCACGCGGATCCTCGGCGCGGCGACCGACGATCGTCGTCACCTCCTCGGCCTGGTCGACGTCGTCGTCGGATACGTGTCGGCGCGGCACCGCCACACGCTGCGCGGCTGGTCGCTCCAGGCCGCGCTCGTCGAGCAGCGCGAGGGCTTCCGGGGCGGCGAGACCGTGGTGGTGCGGGCGACGCCGGCCTACGGCGACGCCGTGGCCGACCTGCCCCCGGTGCCGTTCGGGGCACTCCGCGAGATCGCCTCGCGCATCACGTCGACGCTCGACGGCATCGCGAACGTGGTGCCCGACATCGCCAGCTGCGCGCCCGACGTCGACGGACACGCCGATGCTATGGAAGCGGACTCGTGGTTCGGCGGTGCGCAGACAGCTTGAACGCGAGCAGGTAGCCGCCGGAGATGAGCGCCGGCAGGATGAGGCTGGCAGCGATCTCGCCGTTCGACGGGGAGCCGCTCGCCGCTGCGTCGGCCGTGTGCAGGAACGCCCACGCGTCGACGGCGGCGTGCACCACGATCAGTGGCACGAGCGTGTGGGTGAGCAGTCGCACGACCGCGAACGGGATGCCGATCACCAGGAGCACCCCGCCGGCGTTCGCGATCGACGCGCGACTCCCGTCGACGTGCGGCGCGGCGAAGAGCACGGCGGAGGCGAAGATCGCGAGCCAGGGCCGACGCTCGCCGCCGAGGCCGGCCATCATGAGCCCGCGGAACCACAACTCCTCCGTGACCGCGATCGCCGTGGCCAGCACGACGAGCGCGACACCCGTCGCGAGGTCGAGTCGCCGATCGATGAGCGGATCGTCGCCGAGCGCCGTCGCGAGGATGCTCAGCAACACGCCGAGCACGAGGATGGGCAGCAGCATCAGCATGCCCGCCCCCACGCGCGCACGCGAGTCGCGGAGCTTGGCGGCGACCACGCCCCCGAGCGGCATCAGCAGCGTGAACGCTCCGGCGAACATGATCAGCTCCATGGCGATCAGCACGTTCGCGCGCTCGAGCGT
>JAOPYW010000105.1 GCA_025964405.1 Thermoleophilia bacterium
GCCTCGGGCGCGTCGACGTTGGCTGCCGCGAGCTGCAGCGACATGCCGATGATCATGTTGAGCGCCTGCAGCTTCGCCGGCCGATCGATGTCGTCGGCGTGCGCGGCCCAGTGCTCCTGCACGAGCAGCAGGTCGTTCACGCGATCGAAGATGTGCGAGGAGCGGTGGGTCACGCGATCAGGATGCTCGCGCGTCTGCGAGAGCGCCTCGGGCGAGTAGAACACCGGCCCCGCCGCCAGCAGCGACAGCCACATCGCCCAGTCGGTCACGTAGTGGGAGATCTCCACGCCGCCGTAGCGCATGATGTGCGGGAGCGCCACGCGCCGCCGCGAGAACAGCGTCGCCGTCGTCGAGCCCACGAGGTTCTGGTTGGTGGCGAGGCTCGTGCGCGCGATCTCGAGGCCCGAGAGCTTCGCCGGGGTCTCCGACCAGCGTCCGTACCCGGGCGGGTCGGGCAGCCGCCGCCCGTGCTCGTCGATGTGGTCGAAGTAGGAGAAGGCGAGCGTCAGCCGCGGGTCGTCGACCAGTGGCCCGACGAGCTCCGCGACATGGCGCGGGTGCAGCAGGTCGTCGTCGCAGAGGCACTTGAGGTATTCGCCGCGCGAGGCCTGGAACGCCGCAATGAAGTTGCCGAGCCCGCCGAGGTTCACCGGCTGGCGCAGGTAGCGCACGCGCGCGTCGCCGGCCCCGACCTCGCGCACGACGGCCTCGATCTCGTCCGTCGGCGACGCGTCGTCGGAGACGATGATCTCGAGGTGCTCGTACGTCTGCTCCATCGCCGACCGCAGCGAGAGCGCGACGTAGTCGGGCCGGTCGTAGGTCGGGATCTGGATGCTGACGAGCGGGGTCGGGTCGGCCTGGGGCATGGCGTGCTCCTACCCGGCCGCTCCCCGCTCGACGCAGCGGCTCCCTACCGCACCACGACCGTGCGCGACGGGCCGCGCTTCACGCCGTCCCACGTCGCGAAGCGCAGCGTGCGCGTCACGCGCACCGACGCCCGGATCGAGCCGTCCACCCGCCGACGGTTCGTGCCCGTCAGCGGCAGCAGCCGCCAATGCACGCCGTCGACCGAGTAGTTGATGCGCGTCGCGTGCGGCTCGGTGTTCGCCTTCGCGTACACGGAGATCACTGCGCCTCGCCGCGCGCTCGTCGCATTCGTCGAGATCATGCGCTGGTACGCGTAGAACGACGGCTTGGCGACCCCGCTGTTGAAGAACGTGCCCGACTGGAAGTCGCTCCCGCTCACCGTGTCGTTCGGGGGATCGGTCAGCACGTAGGCCACGCCGATCGTCACGCGCCGCATGCGATCGAGCAGGTCATAGGCCTCGGGGATGTAGCGGGCCTGCAGCCCCAGGCTCACGCCCAGCTCGCGCGTCTCGGGCGGCACCGTCTCCCAGCCGAACTCCGTGGCCCAGACGTTGATGCCCCGCGTGATCGGCGCCGAGTCGAGCAGGCGCAGCAGCTCGTCGGTCTCGGCCATGCCGAGCGCTTCGGGATGCCCGTAGCTGCGATACCCGAGGCTCGGGCTGCCCGACGGCGCGAACACCCACGGGTAGGGGTTGTGCGCCCACGCGCCCAGGTAGTACCGCTTCTGCGTGATGGTGCGGCCCGGCAGGTAGCGCGGAACCACCTTCTGGAACGCCTTGATGAACGTCACCGGCTTGATCGGCTTCGAGTTGGGTCCCGTCGGGCCCGGAGCCACGACCGCCGCCCGGTTCGCCGCCTTCACGGCCTTCGCCCCCGCCGCGTAGAGGATCGCGTAACGCGTCGGCGCGAGCGCCATCTCGGTCTTGTTGCCGAGCGGCTGCCAGAACGTCACCGAGTTCGGCTCGTTCCAGATCGTCCACAGGTTGACCGCGCCGTACTCCGAACCGGCGCCGTAGCGCGTCGCGATCGCCGCCATGAACGCCGGGTAGTAGGCGACGGTGCGTGACCACTGCGCGCTCGATCGCCCGACGAAGGCGTCACTCACGGAGTGTTGCAGCCAGAACGGAGCATGGCTCACCGAGAAGAGGAGCTTGACCTGACGCTCCGCGGCGAGTCGCACGACGTTGTCGTACACGCGCCAGTCGTAACAGGCGTTGTCAGGGTTGCGCTGCGCCGACACCGACTGATCGCCGCACCCACTCGCGATCGCCTTCCACGAGACGTTCACGCGCAGCAGGCCCACGCCCTGCGCCGTCAGCCGGTTGAACCCGGCGAGTTGCTGCTGCGGCGTCACGCCCGGGTTGGCGAGCTCGCCGTTGGCCTCGACGCCCATGATGATGGCGTGGGCGTCGACGGGGCGTGTCAGTGACACGGTGGAGCTGAGCGCGAAGGCTGCGGCCGCGACTGCGATGAGCAGCGCCGGGCGGCGGAAGACGCGAAGGGCGAGGTTCTGCATGCAGGCAGGGTATCGACCTCGTGGGAGATCACAACCCGACCCTGCGCGAACCTCGCCCCTCGTGCGACCTCGGAATCGTTACTTCTTGACGAGCACGCAGCGCGCCGGCCCGCGCACCGTGTTGTTGTTGAGCACGCCGTCGTAGGTCGCGAAGCAGATCGTCTTCGAGACCTTGAGCTTCTTGCGGATCGAACCGTCGGCGCGGTGCGGTGCGGGCAGGGTCTTCCAGCCGAACTTGCCGTTGGCCGAGTACTGCAGCACGGTCTTCTTCGGGTTGATGTTCGACTTCGCCCAGATGTTGACGAACATGCCGGGCTTCGTGCTCGAGACGTCGGTCGAGACCATGCGCTGGAACGCCGCGTATGAGGGCTTCTTCACGCCAGCGTTCGTCATCGTGCCCGACTGGAAGTC
>JAOPYW010000168.1 GCA_025964405.1 Thermoleophilia bacterium
TGCGGCCTCCTACCCCACCACGCCCCGGACGCACACCACCGCCCCGCCCGGACGCCCCGCCCGACGTACACTTGAGCGCGATGGCCCCGCCCGCCCCACAGCTCCCCACCGTCGACGAGCGCCTCGAGTCGGCCGACGACGGCACGATCAAGCTGCGCATGCGTACGCACGACGGGCATCCGATCGAGGCCGTGCTCATGGTCTTCGCGCGCGGCGGCGGCGGGCCCGACGACACCCGCACCCTGCCGCCCCGCTACACCGCCTGCCTGAGCTCGCAGTCGGGGTGCGCCCTGGCCTGCACGTTCTGCGCGACCGGCGCGATGCGCCTGCGCCGCAGCCTCACGAGCGCCGAGATCGTCGCGCAGCTCACCGAGCTCGCGACGCTCTGCCCGACCCGCATCGACAACGTCGTGATGATGGGCATGGGCGAGCCGTTCCACAACTACGACGCGGTGCTGGAAGCCCTGCGCGAACTCGCCGACCCGCGCGGGTTCGCGATCGCGGCACGGCGCATGACGATCTCGACGGTCGGCTGGGTGCCGGGCATCGAGCGTTTCGCCCGCGACGACTTCCCGGCCCGCCTCGCGCTCAGCCTGCACGCGCCGAGCGATGGCGTGCGCGCGCAGCTGATGCCCGTCAACAGGCGGTTCCCGATCGACCGGCTCATGGCAGCGTGCGCCGACTACTGCGACACCACCGGCCGATCGATCTTCATCGAATACCTGCTGCTCGACGGCGTGAACGATTCGCGCGCGCACGCGCACGAGTTGGTGGAGCTGCTGGCGCAGCACGACGGCGAACGCGCCCGGTTCCACGTCAACCTGATCGCCTACAACCCGGCGGGCACGCCCTACGTGGGTTCGAGCGTGGCCACCGTGCACGCCTTTCGCGACACGCTCCGCGAGCACGGGCTCGAGACGTCGTATCGCGTCAGTCGCGGGCGCGACGTCGCCGCGGCCTGCGGACAGCTCGCGAGCCAGGACGTGTCACGCGACCTCGCGCACCGGCGCGGCGAGCGCGTCGGTCGCCTCGAAGAACGCGCGCAGCGACCCGTGGATCGTGACTGACACGAAGCGAGCGCAGCCGTCGTAGTGCACGCGCACGACGCCGCCGGGCTCCCCGGGGCGCAGGCCACTGCGCGCGGCGACCCGCTCGAGGCCCGCGACGTCGCTCCAACGAAAACCCCAGCCGGTGAGCCCGAGGCACATCTGACGCCCGTCGTAGGTCGTGATCGGGACGAACTCGATCCCCTCGTGCGTCACGCGCAGTTCGCCGTGGAACTGGCCGGCGGTGGCGGGGTAGCGGGTCTCGGGCATGGGGGCCTCCCTGTGGCTGGGCGACCGCTGGCTGGGCGAGCCAGTGGCTGGGAGGGATGTATGGACCCGACTCTCAAAAAGTATGCGTGAGCAGGGAAAAACCCTCGACGTACGCTTGAGGGTTTCGCGGTTCGGCGCTCGTGGGTGCAGACAGATGGCCATCGCGACACCGACGGATGACCGACACTTTGGACCGGTTTCGCGTGTGACGAGCGGCCCGACGGGAACTAGGATGGGCACCTGTTCCCCGCCTGCCGAACGAGGACCATATGACAGCACCGACCGACCCGACAGACCAGACGGACCAGTTCGACCAGACCGCTCCCGATCGGTTGATCGAGGAGCTCCGCGCCACCGTGCAGATGAAGGACCACCTCCTGCAGATGGTGTCGCACGAGATGCGCACACCGCTCGTCTCGATCACCAACTTCGCCTCCACCATGCTCCGCGCGTGGGATGTCGTGCCCGACGACGACAAGCGTGAGTACATGGAGATCATCCTCCAGCAGTCGACCCGCCTGTCGCGGCTGGTCAACGACCTGCTCGCCGTGGCCCGGCTCGAGGCCGGGCGGCTGCGCACGGTCACCGAGCGCGTCGAGCTGCGCGAGGTGGCCCAGGAGACGGTGACCGAGATCGCGACCGGTGGCGCCGACATCTCGATCAGCGTTGCCGACGATGCCGCGGTGACCGCCGATCGCGACCACGTCAAGCAGATCCTCGTGAACTACGTGACCAATGCCCTCAAGTACGGACGCGGCCCGATCGAGATCGCGTCGGAGGCCGACGGTGACGACGTGCGACTGTGGGTGGAGGACCACGGCGACGGCGTCAGCGAGGAGTTCCGACCCCACCTGTTCGAGAAGTTCTCGCAGCAGGAGGCGGCGCACGAGAAGGTCGGCACCGGCCTCGGCCTGTCGATCGTGCAGGGGCTCGCGCTCGCGCAGCACGGCTCCGCCTGGTACGAACACGCCGACGACGGAGCCCGTTTCGGCGTGACGATTCCGCGTGGCTGACGCCGTCGCGACACCCACGATCTCCGTGGTGACCGTCGATGACGCGGTCGCCATGCAGAAGCTGATCAAGCTCATGCTCGAGCTCGAACCCGACATCTCGGTGATCGCGCAGGCCGGCGACGGTCGCGCTGCGGTCGACCTGGCCGAACGACACCAGCCCGACGTCGTGCTGCTCGACATCGCGATGCCCGTGATGGACGGCATCGAGGCGCTGCCGCTCATCCGCGACCGCGCACCGGGCACGCGGGTGGTGATGGTCACGGGCTTCGGGACCCCCGCGCTGCGTGAGCAGTGCGCTGCGCTCGGCGCGGCCGACTCCATCGACAAGGGCTCGATCGCCGGCACGATCGTCGATGCCGTGCGCCGGGCGGCGGCCGCGTGACCGATCGCGTCAAGCCGAACGGCCGCGACGGCGACGCCGCGAGCGCCGGTCAGTTGCAGGCGGCGCGGATCAGCTCGGGCAGCTCCGTCGCCGAAGCACCCTTCTCGATGAAGCCGGTGGCGCCGGCAGCGAGCGCGCGTTCACGCACCTCGCTCGAACCGAGACCGGTCAGCATCACCACGTTCGTATCCGGGCTCGCCGCGCGCACGAGCGGGAGGGCGGTCAGGCCGTCCATCACCGGCATCGAGATGTCGAGCACGAGCAGGTCGGGGCGCAGCTGCCCGCACACCTCGATCGCCTCCTCGCCGTTCGCCGCCGTACCGACGACCTCGAGGTCGCCCTCGATCGCGAGCAGCAGCTGCAGCAGCCGCACGAAGTCGGGTTGGTCGTCGCAGAGCACGATACGGTGGGGATCGGTGGGCGTCACGCTTCGCCCGCTTCCCTCGCGAGGGCGAGGTCGTGTGACGCTCGGCCCCATTCACCGATGAGTCGCTTGGCGACCGTGAGGGCGTCGCGCACCGCCGCGGCCGCCTCCTCGGTGCGGCCGAGGCCGAACGCGAGGTCGGCGACGGCGAGCCGCTGCACCACGGTGTCGTTCATCTCGTAGGCACGGCGACGGTCTGATTCCACCTGGCGATGCCGCTCGTCGCGCAGCTCCTGTTCGAGTGCGAGGTGCTGCGTCATGTCGATCGTCGTGACCAGGGCAGCGACCGCATCCTGCTCCCGGGTCGCGATCCGCATGGCGCTGACGTCGATCGTGCGCACCTCCCCGTTGGCGAGGCGGAACCGGATGCGCTCCGACTGCACGTGCTCCCCGTGGAGCAGCGCCCGGGAGATCGGGAACTCCTCGACCTCGTAGGCCGTGCCATCGGGTCGCCACCCCCGGAAGACCGTGTAGTCATCGATGCCGTCGATCCGCGCGACCTCCTCGGCCGGCATGTCGAACGACGCGCGCCACGCCTGGTTGGCGAGCACGATGCGGCCCTCGGCGTCGCCGATCGCGACGCCCGCGTCAAGCTGTTCGATGACCTCGTGCAGTCGAGCGCGCTCGACCTGCAGCTGCTCCGCGAGGGAGGCCGCCTCGTCGCGTGCGCGCACGAACTTCGTGACGTCGACCACGTGGGCGATGATGCCGTTGACCGTGCCGTGGTCGTCGCGGGTAGCGATGTATGCGAAGTCGACGAACACCGTCATCGACGCGCCCGAGCGCTCGAGCACGATCTCCACCTCGCTCCCGACGAACGGCTCGCCGGTGCGGTAGACGCCGTCGAGCAGCGCGACGAACCCCTGCTCGACGACCTCCGGCAAGGCTTCGGCCACGGTGAGGCCGACCAGCTCACGATCCGCTCCCACGAGCTCGGCGTAGATGGCGTTGTGGGCCTCGAACACGTGCGACGGCCCACGGAGCACGGCAACTCCGGCAGGCACCGAGGCGAGGATGCGCTGGATACGGTCACCGCCGGTCGCGAGTGGGGCATGCATGTGGTGAGCAGGCGTCTTTCGCTGCGGTTCGCGAGCGCGCGAGCGCCCCGTTCGCTCGCTATGCTATCAATTCCCGCCTGCGGGAAGGATCGTCCCGCCATGGAGCCGTACGAGCTCGGGCGGGTCGTCGCCGGCGCGGCGCGCGGAGACCCCGATCGACCGCTCTACTCGTCGGCCGAGGTGTGCTCACCGCGTTCGATGTGGGTCGAAGTGCCCTCGGCGAGCGACCCCACGACATGCTCGTCGCGCGGGTAGTCATCGGTGGCGAACGTCAGCACGAGCTGCACGACACCGGCCACGACGAACCACCAGGTGGGCAGGTCCTCGTGCCGGAATCCGAACAGGAACGGCGCGACGACGCACACGACCGCGATCGTGAAGTCGAGTGCGATGTGGCCGGCCGTCGGGAGCGCCTTCACGAGCGAGGTCGGCAGGTGGGAGCCGAACGCCATGACGAGGAGCACGATGCCGACGACGAGCGACAGCGTGCGCGCCGCGTCGTGGTCGTAGTCGAAGACCCAGGGCGCGGCCACGAATGCCGCTCCCGCGACGTATTCGTAGATGCCGTGCAGGTGGAGGGTCCGTGAGTAGCGCGCGCGAGGTCGTGTCATGGAGCGCTCCTACCCATCGCGCTGCGAACCAGCCGCGCGTGGCTCGACTGACCGTCGCCGGGGGCCCTCCCGCGAGGATCGACTGACATGCACAGGATCGTGTTTGACATGTCAGTCGAGATGGGTAAGATGCCACCGTCCACACCGAATTGCCCACGATTTCGGGGCGCTCGAGGGGTGGCACATGACATGCAGAGCACCCTGCTCTCGTGGTTGATGATCCGTTGTTGACTATGAAAGGAGGCGCACGATGACCGTCGTGCATTGGAACCCCACCCGCGAACTCGCACTGCTCCACGGCGACATGCATCGGCTGCTCGGCCGCATGGTTCCGGAGCTGGCCGAGACGGCAGCGAACGCGTGGAGCCCCGCGTTCGACATCTCCGAGGAAGGCGACCAGTTCGTGGTGCGCGCCGACCTGCCGGGCCTCTCGCAGGATGACGTCGTGGTCGAGCTGCAGGATCGCCGGCTCACCGTCTCCGGCGAACGCCGCCAGGAGCGCCGCGAGGAACACGCGAGCTTCATCCGCATGGAGCGCGGCTACGGCAGCTTCACGCGCACGCTGACCCTGCCGAAGGGCGTCGATGCCGAAGCGATCGAGGCCGCGTTCGAACACGGCGTGCTCGAGCTGCGCATCCCCAAGCCCGTGGCTGCGGAGCCCCGTCGCATCGCGATCGGCGGCATGCGGCCCAGCGAGATCGAGACCGGCGAGGATGCCGCCGAGACGTCGCAGGAGCCGAAGCGCTCGCTCAAGGAACGCGTGCTCGCGAAGGCGTGACCGTGGCCTCCGCGCGGCATGCCGTCGAGCGTGCTCCGCCTGGCGCGCGCTGATTCGAGCTACTCCCCGACCCACGACCGGCCCGGCGCCTGCAGTGCAGGTGTCGGGCCGAGCCGTGCTCCCGGGACCTCATGTTCTCCAGGGCGACGGCCGTCAGGCGCGTCCCGGGTGCACCGGCGCCTCGTCGCCGGAGCCCGCCGCACGCGGCTTCGCACGGCGCTCGTGTGCCACGGGGAGCTGCACGACGAAGCTGGAGCCCTCGCCCGAGCTCGACTGCACGTCGATGTTGCCGTTCATCTGGCGCACCAGCTCGCGCACGATGAACAGGCCGAGACCCGTGCCCCCGATGCCCCGGCTCATGCTCGCGTCGACGCGATAGAACTTGTCGAAGATGCGCGGCAGTTCGGCCGGCGGGATACCGACTCCGGTGTCGCGCACCTCGTAGGTCAGCGTGCTGCCGTTGCTGCGAATGCCGAGCGTGACCGTGCCACCGTCGGGCGAGTACTTGATCGCATTCTCCATGAGGTTGTCGAGCACCTGCCGGAGGTGCCCCGAGTCGGCTGACACCAGCGGCAGGTCGTCGTCGGCGTCGATGCGGATCTCGTGCGCCTCGGTGCGGCGGTGCGCGGCGTCGACGACCTCCTTCGCGAGCGCGAGCGCGTCGATGGGCGCCGAGTCTGCGCTGCCCTCGCCGGCATCGAGCCGGCTCGCGGTCAGCACGGCGTCGACGATGTTGGCGAGCTGCTGCGACTGCTGGCCGATGATGTCGAGCATCTGCGACTGGATCGATTCGTCGAGCTCGAGATCCTCGCGCTGGAGAGTCACGGCGGCGCCGTAGATCGACGCGAGCGGCGTGCGCAGCTCGTGCGAGACGGTTGCGACGAAGTCGCTCTTCATGCGGTCGACGGCGCGCTCCTCCGTGAGGTCGCGGAAGGCGTAGGCGACGCCGAGGTCGAACTCGACCGCCGACACCGAGAGCCAGAGGTCGCGTCCGTCGGCCGCGGTGAGGGGCAGGGTTGCACCCAGCCCGCGCGATGCCACCTGCGCGCCGACGGGCACCCGCTCGGCGAAGGCGTTCCAGTCGGGGAGCACGTCGTCGGGCCGCTGGCCGATCGCGGTGGCCGCAGAGACGCCGGTGATGGCGGCAGCGGCGGGGTTCCAGAGCCGCACGACACCGTCGCGATCGACGAGGACGACCCCATCGGCGATCGCATCGAGCACCTGGGAGGCCTGTGCGCGCTCCTCGGCGCGGCGGTAGAGGCGATGCGCGTCGACGGCGCTCGCCAGGCGCGTCGCGAGCGCGCGGGCGAAGTTGATCTCCGGATCGCCGAGCTTGCGGCCCTCCGAGCCCACCGCGACCGACACGACCCCGAGCCGCTCACCGCGGATGATGAGCGGTTTGAGCACCGCGACGGGGGGCGACCCGGCGTCGACGGCGTCACGGCCGCGATCGTCGAGCAGGAGTCGCTGGGGCCCCTCGCCGTCGAGCATGCGCGTGATCGCAGACGTGTCGCTGCGGATCGCGAGCAGCTCGGCGATGCGTTCGGCATGGCCCCCATCGAGGCTGCCGTCGGCGCACATGGCCACGCGGCGCGGTGCGCCGTGGGCATCGAGCAGGTCGATCGAGCACCAGTCGGCGATCGCCGGCACCGCCAGCTCCGCGACGCGCACGACGGCCGCCTCGAGGGTCGCGGCGGCGCTCAACTCGGCTCCCACCTCCGAGAGAACCCGTTGGGCGTGTTCGGTGCGCCGCGACGTGTCGACCTCGGTCGCCGCTCCTACCCAGCCCGCGACCTCGCCCGAGTCGTCGCACCGCGCCCGGCAGGTGATGTCGTGCCACATCCACGCGCCGTCATGGCGACGCAGGCGCACGGAGAGCTCGACGCGATCGTCGGGGAGTGTCGTCGGCTGTAGGAACGCCTCGGCGAACGCCAGCTGCATCGAGGCGCGGTCGGCCGGGTGGACGATCGCCCACTCGGCGTCGTCGGTGCTCGCGAAGTTCGTCAGCACCGCGCCCCCCGTGAACGTCTCCCAGTTGCCGT
>JAOPYW010000174.1 GCA_025964405.1 Thermoleophilia bacterium
TAGCCTCCTCGCATGATCGTTCTCCGCAGCATGCACAGGGCGTGGCTCTCCAACTCCTTCCTCGTCGCCGACCAGCCGGGTGGCTACGGCGTGATCGTCGACGCCGGCGCGCCGATCGAGCCGCTCATGGGCGAGATCGAGAAGCTCGACCTCGGCATCTCGCTCGTCGTGCTCACGCACGAGCACCAGGACCACACCGTGCACATGGTCGAGCTGCAGGAGCGCTACGGAGCCGAGCCCGTCACCCCGAGCATGGTGGAGCACGGCTTCGAGGTCACGAGTGGGCGCCTCACCCTGCGCGCCCTCGCCACCCCGGGGCACTGCACGCCCCACTTCGCCTGGCTGGGCTTCACGGGTGACACGAGCGGCGCGCCCGACGGGGTCTTCACCGGCGACGTGCTCTTCAAGGGATCCATCGGCGGCACCGTCAACGGCGGCCCGAACGGCTTCGAAGAGCTGAAGGCGTCGCTGCTCGAGCAGCTCCTCACCCTGCCACCGGAGACGGTCGTCTACCCCGGCCACATGCTGGAGACGACGATCGGTCGCGAGCTCGAGCACAACCCCTTCGTGCGCGCGCTGCGCGGTGAGGTCGAGCTCGGCGACGAGCCCGTGACGGTCGCCGGGCAGGATGCGACGTTGCTGCTCATCGCTCCCGACTACGTCGGCAAGAAGGCGTGGGTGCGCTTCGCCGACGGTCGTGACGCGATCGTGGGCGGCGGCATGGTCACGCGCGCGTGAGCGACCCGGCCGACCTCGATGCGGTCGGCGACGGCGGCGGAGACGATGCGGCGCCGGTGGTCGTTGCGACCGTGCAGTTCGCGCTCACCGCGCGCCAGTTCGTCAGTGCGACGCGCGCGACCACCGATCGCGGTGGCGTGGCGCTCCTCGCCTTCCTCACCGTGACGACCCTGCCGCTGTCGGCCTACAGCTTCGCGACCGGCACGCTCGGGGTCGCGATCTCGTGCCTGCTCGTCGGCGCGCTCGTGCTGTGGCTGCTGCTCGACGCGCAGCAGTTCGGGCCCCAGCGCCGGTACCGCGAGCTGGGACTCGACGCTGGCACCAGCACGTGGACCTTCGCGAGCGACGCGCTCCACATCGCCCGCGCCGGGCACGACGTCGTCGCAGCGTGGGGTGCGTTCGACCAGTACCGGCTCACCGACGAGTTCCTGCTCCTGGGCCGGACGGGCTCACTCGCCGAGGTCGCGCCGCTCGCCGTGTTCGACACGGTGGAGCTGCGCGCGGTGCGCTCCCTGCTCGCCGACCGCCTGCCGCGCGTGCGATCGGCGCGTGACTGAGCACGCGACTGAGCACGTGAGACGGAATCGGCTCCCCATTCGATGGTTCGGTAGGGGAAGCTGCTGCGGGGCAGCTCAGGTTCCGGGGGGAACTCACATGGCTGTACAGGTGCACGAACTGTTCAAGCGTACGTTCGGCGGATCGATCTTCCGCACGACCACGACCGGCATGAAGGACGGGTTGTTCCCGGAGCTGACCGCCGTCAACACGCATCGCATCAGCTCGCCGATCAATCCCTTCAACGACTCGTGGATGAAGTTCGACACGACGCGCAAGGTGACGGCGTCGTCGTCGGGTGGCGACGACGGCCTGAGCGCGGCGGTCGCGGGCATCGAGAACCTCGGCCGCAAGCACGGCTTCGACAACGTGCACCTGGGCGAGCACTCGGGCGAGCACCTGCTCGTCTACAACAGCGCTGATTTCCTCGGCACGGGCATGAAGTTCGATGCCCCCGTCGCCAGCGAGATCGAGCTCGCGGCACGCCGCGTCTCCGACTACGCACGTGGGCCGCGTCACCCCGACGGGTGGTAGCAGCCGCCGAACCCGCGCCAGCGAGGGCTACTTCGTCGTAGCTACGCCGGCCGGCGCAGGACCCTTCCCGAACACGTGGAAGCCTGCGGCGGCGTACTTCGCCTGCGCCTCGGAGATGTCGGCGAACGCGGCATCGATCTTCGTGTCGGATGCGAACGCCACGAACAGCTCCGCCTTGGCGTCGTCATCACCCGCGCCGTCGAGTTCGTCTGCCAGCCCGTCGAACGCGTCGGCCACGCCGGTGAGGCCCGACGTCATCTGGTCCTGCGCCTTCTGGGTGGCCTCGTCGGGCGCGTCCAGACCATCGATGTCGCCCGACGCATCACGCAGCTCATCGGCGAGGTCGTGCACCTGGGTGGGCGTGACCGTGGTGGTCTCGTCGCGGGGGAGCTTGTCGAGGGCCCGTGACACGGTCGCGCCAGCCTCCGCGAGGTCACGCTGGTAGCTGGCGCGCGCATCGCCACCACAGCCGGCGGCGAGCAGGGCCGCGGCGACGAGCAGTGCGGCGAGGAGCGCGACAGGTGTCGCGCGCGCGGCTGACAGGTGAGGCAAACGCATCGGGCGACGGTAGCAGACCCGCTCCCCCGCGCAGCAACGCCGCAGCCTGAACGAGGGTCTGCGAGCGGCGAGCCGGCGTGCAATACTCCGGGCGTCCACGAAATCTACCCATTGAGGGGCTGACAGGGTGACTGTCGACAGGTCCGACGCACTGAACGACGGCTTCGTTCAGATGATGTACGAGAACTGGCTCGCGAATCCCGCGAGCGTCGATGAGGAATGGCAGACGCTGTTCCGCGATGGCGGAGATCCCGCCGGCGACGGAGGCACTGCGACCGCGGTCGCGGCCCCACCGGCGCCCCCCGCTGCGGCGACCTCCGCCGCCCCGGCTGCTGCCGCGCCGACGCCTGCAGCTGCACCCACAGCTCCCGCCGCCGCGAAGCCGAAGGCCGACGTGCCTGCCGACGCCGCGCTGCTCAAGGGCGCCGACGCCGGCCTCGTGAAGAACATGAACGCGTCGCTCAGCGTGCCCACCGCCACGACCTTCCGCACCGTGTCGGTGGCCGTGCTCGACGCGAAGCGCCGGGAGCTCAACGCGAAGCTCGACGGCACGCGCAAGCTCTCGTTCACGCACCTCGTGGCCTGGGCCCTCATCGAGGGGTGGATGGAAGTGCCCGTCATGGGCCACGTCTTCCAGGAGATCAACGGCAAGCCGTACCGCATCCCGCACGAACACATCAACTTCGGGCTCGCGGTCGACGTCGAGAAGCCGAACGGCGGCCGCGGCCTCCTCGTGCCGTGCGTGACCGCGGCCGACACCCTCGGTCCGGTCGGGTTCTTCGACGCCTACGACGGCATCGTGCAGAAGGCGCGCACCGGTTCGATCGGCATGGCCGACATGATCGGCACGACCGTGACGCTGACGAACCCCGGCGGCCTCGGCACCGTGGCGAGCGTGCCGCGGCTCATGCAGAACCAGGCCGCGATCATCGCGACGGGCGCGATCAACTACCCCGTGGAGTTCCAGCACCTGTCGAAGGAGGAGCTCGCGAAGCTCGGTGTCGCCAAGGTGCTGCAGATCACCTCGACCTACGACCACCGCGTCATCCAGGGCGCCGAGTCGGGCCGCTACCTGCAGGCCGTCGACAAGTTCCTGCAGGGTGGCGACCAGTTCTACGAGCGCATCGCCGACGCGCTCGGCATCGGCGACGGGTCGACGGGTGCGGCCACCGCTCCCCCGGCTGCCCAGCCTGCTGCCGCCGCACCCGCGACGGAGACTTCGACGCCCGCCGAGGTGCCCAGCGCCGACGCCGTCGCGGCCAACGGCCACGGCCCCGCGCCCGTGCTGCTCGAGCCGGGCGCCGACTTCGTGCCCGTCCACGGCGACCTGCTGCCGGAGCCTGAGCGCCTGCCGCTGCTCCCCGCCGGCAAGATCTCGGTCGACGAGGACCAGCTCGCGTCGGTCGCCGCCGCGATGTCGATCGTGAAGGCGCACCGCACGCACGGCCACCTCGCCGCGAACCTCGATCCGCTCGGCGCCGAGGCACCGGGCGACCCGGCGCTCGACCCGGCGTCGGTCGGCCTGACCGACGAGGTCATGCAGACGATTCCCGCGAAGGTGCTGCGCATCGGCGTGGAGGGTGAGACCTTCGCCGACGCGCTGCCGCGCCTCAGGGAGAAGTACTCCGGCACGATCGCGTACGAGATCGAGCACATCTCGTCGCACGAGCAGCGCCAGTGGCTGCGCTACATCATCGAGGCCGGCGAGCACCGCCAGCCGCTCGACAACGAGCAGAAGCTCTGGCTGCTCGACCGACTGACCGACGTCGAGGCGTTCGAGCGCTTCGTGCGCCGCGCGTACCTCACGCAGAAGCAGTTCTCGATCGAGGGCCTCGACATGATGGTGCCGATGCTCGACCTGCTGGTCGAGGCGGCGTCGGAGGGCGGCGCGCACGAAGTCGTGATCGGCATGGCGCACCGCGGACGACTGAACGTCGTGTCGCACGTGCTCGGCCTGCCCTACGACCAGGTGCTGCGCTACTTCGAGGCCGAGAGCCGCGTCGTCGATGGCACGCTGGTCGCCGGCGGCGGCACGGGTGACGTGAAGTACCACATGGGGGCCACGTCGGCGGTCGAGACCGCGACGGGCAACATCGACGTCACGGTGATGCCGAACCCGAGCCACCTCGAGGTCGTCAACCCGGTCGTCGAGGGCAAGACGCGCGCGAGCCAGACGCTCCAGCGCGGCAACGAGCTCACCCACGACGGGTCGGCTGCGATCCCGGTGCTGATCCACGGCGACGCCGCCTTCGCGGGCCAGGGCGTCGTGCCGGAGACGCTCAACCTGCAGGCGCTCCGGGGGTACACCACCGGCGGCACGATCCACCTCATCTCGAACAACCAGGTGGGCTTCACCACCGAGCCGAGCGACGCCCGCTCGACGCGCTACGCCAGTGACATGGCGAAGGGCTTCGACATGCCGATCATCCACGTGAACGCGGATGATCCGGAGGCGTGCCTCGCGGCGATGAAACTGGCGGTCGCGTATCGCGGACGCTTCCACCGCGACGTGCTCATCGACCTCATCGGCTACCGCCGGCACGGACACAACGAGGGCGACGAGCCGAACTTCACGCAGCCGACGATGTACCAGACGATCAAGCAGCATCCGCGGGTGCGCGAGATCTTCGCGGCCGGCCTCGTGGCGAGCGGACTGCTCACCGACGAGAGCGTGCAGCAGCGCTACGACGACCGCTACAAGTCGATCACGGCGCTGCACGAGGCGGGGGTGCTCGCACTCGGCAACCGCGACGCGTCGGAGCTCGACGAGCCGACGGGCGACATCATCGAGATCGGCACCTCCGAGGAACCCGAGACCTTCCTCGGCGAGGACGACATCCGTCGCCTCTCGCAGGAGCTGCTCACGGTGCCCGACGGCTTCGAGATCTACCCGAAGCTCAAGCGCATCCTCGACAAGCGGGCGCACATGCCCGACACCACCCTCGACTGGGGCGCGGCGGAGTCACTCGCCTACGCCTCGCTGCTCGAGGCGGGCGTCAACGTGCGCCTGTCGGGCCAAGATTCCGAGCGCGGCACCTTCTCGCACCGGCACATGATGCTGCACGACGCGAACACGGGTGAGACGTTCGCGCCGATCCAGCACCTGCACAAGGCGAAGGGGGCGCTCGAGGTCTACAACTCGCCGCTCAGCGAGCTCGCGTGCCTCGGCTTCGAGTACGGCTACTCGATCGAGGCGCCCGACACGCTCGTGCTCTGGGAGGGCCAGTTCGGCGACTTCGTCAACGGCGCGCAGATCGTGAGCGACCAGTTCATCACGAGCGGCATGGTCAAGTGGGGGCTCACGAGCCGCCTGACACTGCTGCTGCCGCACGGCTACGAGGGCAACGGTCCGGAGCATTCCAACGGTCGCCTGAGCCGCTGGCTCGAGAGCGTCGCCGAGGGCAACATCCGTGTCGCCCAGCCGTCGACGGCCGCGCAGCACTTCCACCTGCTGCGACGCCAGGCGCTCAACCCGCAGCGTCGCCCCCTCGTGGTGATGACGCCGAAGGGCTACCTCAAGATGCCGGCGGCGCAGAGCCCGCTCAGTGACTTCACGTCGGGCCGGTTCGAGTGGGTCATCGACGATCCGAAGGTGACCAGCGACGAGCAGCGTGCCGAGGTCAAGCGGCTCGTGTTCTGCTCGGGCAAGCTGTACCACGACGTCGACGCCCACGAAGGCCGTGCCGGCGCTACCGACACGGCGCTCGTGCGCATCGAGCTGCTCTACCCCTTCCCGCGCAAGCAGGTGGAGGCGCTCCTCGCGAGCTACCCCAACGTGACCGAGGTCGCATGGGCACAGGAGGAGCCGCTCAACTTCGGCGCGTTCCCCCACCTCAACATGCGGATGCCCGGACTCCTCGCCGACGGCGTCGAGTGGTCGTACATCGGTCGCCCGAAGCGGTCGAGCGCGAGCGAGGGCTACACCAGCGTGCATCGCCTCGAGCAGGAGCGCATCACGCGCCAGGTGCTCGGCATCGACTGACACGCGCCAGCAGACATGCGGATACGTTCGAGGGGCGCCCAGCGGGTGCCCCTCGGTCGTTCGCGTGGGTGATGTGACGTCGTGGTTCGCGGTGGCGAATCGTGGCGTGCGCCTTGCTCATCGCTGGCACTCCGCCCTCCGGGCTACATGCTGGCGCACCTCGCCATCCATGGCTCGGTCCTCGCAGATCG
>JAOPYW010000177.1 GCA_025964405.1 Thermoleophilia bacterium
GTGCAGCCGCGTTGTGTACGGGCGTCGACATCCGCAGAGCTTCTGGGCGGTGGCTCCCGTGAGATCCCATGTCGCGGCGCTGTATGGGCCGCGGTCGATGACCCTTACGCGCACGGTGCGGCCTCGGAGTTCTGATGGCAAAGTGATGCGCGATTTCTCGGCATCAACCCCCTTGATACGCGAAAAACCCCCCGATATGGAGGGCTTTTCGGTCATACTCCGTACGGGATTCGAACCCGTGTTACCGGCGTGAAAGGCCAGCGTCCTAGGCCCCTAGACGAACGGAGCTCATAGAGCGATGCATGAGTAATAAATCCTACACGATCCGCGCTCGACGGCCAGTGGGCCGCGGTCACGGGCAGGGGCGGCCGCGCGTCGGCGTTCGGCTCGCTGCACATCGGGCCAGCCGCGAGACTTGCCACATGCAGCTCACGCGCCCAGCCCGGACGGAGGTCACGACCCCGTCGCCGACCCCGATCGCGACGGTGCAGGGCAGTGGCGACAGCTCCCCCATGATCGACCAGCCGGTGCGGGTATCGGGCATCGTCACGGGCATCCAGCGCACAGGCGAGGCGATGGGCTTCTACCTACAGGACGCGGGCGACGGCGACGCCCAGACCAGTGACGGGCTCTTCGTGCGGGTGGGCGGCACGTCGACCGCGTGGCTCGAGGGCATGTCGATCGGTTCGCGGGCGACGGCCGACGGCATCGTCAGCGAGAAGAACGACCTCACCGCGGTCGAGGTCGCGAAGGCGGCCGGGGTGCAGCTCGGCGGCAAGTCGTCCCTCGCCGCCGTCAAGCCGCAGGAGCTCGCGGTGCCGATCGAGACTGCCCAGCGCACCGCCTACCTGGAAGCGCGCGAAGGCATGCTCGTGAGCCTGCCGAATGCGCTCGTCGTGGGACCGACCACCGGCTGGGGCCAGTACGTCGCGGTCGATGCCGCAGCCCACGGCATGCGCCGCATGGGCAGCACGCCCGACCGCACGGGCTTCATCCACGTCGACGGTCGGCTCGGGCCGAAGACGCAGCTCGCGGTCGGCGACCAGGTCACCGGCATCAAGGGCCCGCTCGGCATGTCGGCCGGCAAGTACGTCGTGCTTCCCGTCGGCTCCTACAAGTCGCTGGAGCGGAGCGCGCGGCCGCCGCGGGCGTTCGGAGACATCGACGGCGACGACCAGTTCACCGCAGCCGACGTGCGTGCCGTGAAGTCGCGGGTCGGCGAGGTCGCGCAGGGTCCACTCGATCCGGCCGACCTCAACGGCGACGGCAAGGTCACGCGGGCCGATGTCAGTCGGCTGCAGGAGCGCGCCGCTCGCATCACGGGCGCGCCGCTGCTCAAGGTGGCGACCCTCAACGCGGAGAACTTCTTCGACTCGATCGATGCCCCGGCACCGATCTCCGACGACGTGCCGAGCGCGAACGAATACCGCACCAAGCTCGCGAAGCTCGCCGGCGCCGTGCGTGACCAGCTCGGGGCGCCCGACCTGCTCGCGCTCGAGGAGGTCGAGAACACGAAGGTGCTCGACGACCTGCTCGCGCGGCCCGAACTCGCCGGGCTCGGCTACCAGTACGTGCTGCTGCCCACCAACGGCAAGCGCAGCATCAACCCGGCGCTCGTCTACCGCACCTCGGCCGCGACCGTCATCGGCTCCAGCCAGCTGCAGCAGGAGGTCGGCCTGGGTGAACACGCGATCCTCGAAGGCATCCATGCCACGGCCGACGCACGCGCTGCCAAGGGCCCGCTCTTCTCGCGCCAGCCGCTGCTGGTCGACCTGCAGCTCGCCGACGGACCCGATGGTACCCCGGGCCGCGAGCTGTCGGTGATCGTCAACCACCTCGTCTCGAAGTTCTCTCCGCACGGCGTGCCGACCGACACGATGCGCGTGGCGCAGGCCACCTACCTGCGCCAGCAGGTCGCCCGCCTGCGCGACGAACACCCCGAGCGCGAGATCGTCGTGCTCGGCGACCTCAACGACACGCCCGGCTCGAACACGCTCAAGGCACTCACGGGCAGCGCCAAGGCGCCGACGCTCGTCGACGCATCGGAGGAGCTGGTGCCTGCGGGTGAGCGCTACTCGTTCATCTACGAGGGACGCAGCGAGCTGATCGACCACATCCTCGTCACCCCGGGCCTCGAGGCCGACATCGAACGCGCAGGGGTGCGGCATGGCAGCGCCGACCTGCCCATCGGCGACCCATGGGACGCCGGGCCGACGCGCGCCAGTGACCACGACTCGCCCTACGTGTGGCTGCGTGTCGGCGCACCTACCTCGAACCCGGAACCGCCGACGTCGTGACCGGTGCGCGACCGACCGCGGTGTTCCCCCACCGCCACGTGCCGATCGAGGGCCCGGGTGCCGCGCGCATGGCGGGTGCACTCGAGCTCGCGGCGCCGCTCGCGCTCGGTCAGCGGGGGCTCGTCGTGGCGCCGCCCGGGTCGGGGGCCACGACCGTGCTGCAGTGGTTGGGAGCTGCCGTCGTGCGGAGCGTGCCGAGCGCCGAGGTGCGCGTGGTGCTCGTGGATCGTCCGGTCGAGGAACTCATCGACTGGCGCGAAGCGATTCCGACGGCCGAGCTGTTCGGCACGACGAGCGAGGCGTCGGGACCCGAGGAGCATGCGGCGCTCGACCGCCCGTTCATCGAGGCGGCGGCCCAGTCACGCCTGGGCCGCGACGTGGTGCTGCTCGTCGATTCGCTGGCGGCCTTCGCGCGGGCGTTGGCGGCGACCCGCGGCATCGATGACCCACGCGTGCTCGACGGCGGTATCCCCCAGGTCGCGGTGCGGGAGCTGCGCAGCCTGTTCGGGCTCGCGCGGGCGACGCCGGGGGTCGACGGCGGATCCCTCACGATCATCGCCACGGTGCAGGTGGAGACCGCACAACAGCTCGACGACGTGGTGCTGCACGAACTGGTCGGCACGGGCAACGTCGAGTGGCGCCTCGATGCCGATGCCTTCCGTGCCGGGGCCTTCCCACCCGTCGACATCATCGCGTCGGGCGCGCGTCACGCGGAGCTGATCGTGGGCGACGCGGATGCCGATCGGCGCGGCGCACTGCGCGCGCGGCTGGATGCCCACGGCCCGCTCGGTGGCCTGGCGCTGCTGCTGCAGGAGCTCGACGAGCTCGGGTCGCTCGAGCGGGTGCTCACCGAGAGCAGCTTCAGCTCGGGCGCTGGCGACGAGCAGCCACCGACGTGGCCAGGCTGAACGAGTAGGCACACAGCTCGTAGAAGCACGCCATCGCGATGAGCACGACGAGCACGGCCGCGCCGCCGCCCGGCACCTTCACGGCGAGCACGATGCCCGCGACGACGTGCAGGAGCGTGACGGCGTGGAGCATCCACGTCAGCCGGCGCCCGGGGCGTCGCAGCTTCGCGGCTGGCTGGTTCCACGTGCCACGCTTGGGGCCGAAGCGCACCGCCAGCACGAACATCCCCAGTGCGAAGAGGATGAACAGCAGGAGCAGGCCGGCGGCGCCGAGCAGTTGGGCGGTGTGCGGAGACATCACCCGTCTATCGTCACCGGAGCCCGATGTGTTGAACCGCGGCGGCGCCGGTTGGCCGGTTCTGGCGCTCGCGCGCGCATCGCGGCAGGCGCGCAGCTCCTATGATCCGTGCCATGAGCCTGCCGCCGATCGACACCAACGACCCCGAAGCCCTGCTCCTGCGCGTGCTCGAGCTGAGCGTGCCGCTGCATCCCGCGATCGCGGCCTTCGACGAGCAGGGCGCCAACTACCTGCTCGAGGGCGCGCCGGGCGTCGCGAGCTTCCACCGCGATGCGGGCGACGTGATCGGCCACGTGTCGGGGAGCCCGTCGCCGCTGATCATGCCGATCCTCGACGAACTACGCCGCCGGCACATGCACGCGGCGGGCATCAGTGAAGACTTCGACAACTCGCACCTGCCGGCGCTGCTCCTCCTGTGCTGCTACATCGCCGACGGCCAGGCCCTCAAGCGGATCCAGTTCGAGGACGTCGTGCGACGCCCCGCGCAGGTGGTGTTCATGGACGAGGAGTCGGGCACCCACGACCCCGACCTCGAGCCGCTCGACGCGGCCCTTCGCGCCTGGACCCCGATCCGCGCCGACCACATCTACGGCAGCCCCGCGCACCCGGCCATCCTCGAGCTGCGCTTCGCGGCGAACCGCTACTCACGGCACGTGCCGTGGGAAGGCAAGCTTGGCGAGACCGGACACGTGCCCGGCTGACCACACGCCCGACGCACTAGCTGTTCGTCGACGGATCCCAGCGGAAACGGCGGGTCGTCCACGCCACGCCGACGACGAACCACGCGGCGAGGATGCCGACGCTCGCCCAGGGCATGCCGTGCCACGGCCCCACCCATGCGCGCTCGACGCCCTCGACCAGTGGTGAGAACGGAATCACGTCGCCCACGGCCTGCAACCAACCGGGCACGCCGTCGACGGTGCCGAGCAGGATCGACGCGAGCAGGATGCCGAGGTAGGCGGCGTTGGTCACGGCAGGCGCCGACTCCGCGTTCGGCACGAGGCTCGCCAGCGCGAACCCGAGCGCCACGAAGGTCGCCGTGCCGAGCAGCACGAACGCCAGCAGGGCCACGAGGTGATCGGGGAACGAGGCACCGAACAGGAGCGCCGAAAGCGCGACGATGAGCACGCTCTCGATGAGGATGACGAGCGTCACCGACGCCGCCTTGCCGAGGATGAGCAGCGACGGCCTGAGCGGCGTCGCCATGAGGCCCTTGAGCACCCCCTGGTCGCGGTGCATCGCGACCTGGATGGCCAGGCCCTGGAAGCCGGTCGAGAAGACCGACAGGGCGACGATGTACTGCACGTTCGCCGCCGGGTCATCACCGATCCAGAGCGTGAACAGGAGCACCAGCGGCAGCACGAACGTGAAGAACACACTCGACAGGTTGCGCCAGAAGATGCGCTGCTCGACCCGCACCTGCATCGCGAACATCGCCCACGTCGTGCCCGTTACGGCGCTCACGCGTCGACCTCCACGGCCGCAGCCACGTCGACCCCTCCGCGTTCGCCGGTGAGGGCCAGGTAGCTCTCCTCCAGGCTCGGCGGCTCGACGCGCAGCTCCACGAGCTCATGCCCGTGCGCGATCGCCCACGAGGTCAGCGCCGCGAGCGTCGCGGTCGGCTCCACGGTGCGCACCTCGAAATGGCCATCACGCCCGTCGCCGCCGCCGAGGCCGGCGCGCACCAGGGGCGGCAGCTCGACGTCGGCGAGCCCGAGCGGCAGGCGGGCGCTGATGCGCGTCTCGAGCGCCAGCGACCCGGCCAGCTCCTGCGGCGTGCCCTCGCCGACGATCTCGCCCGCGCGCAGCACGAGCACGCGATCGGCCAGCGTGCTCGCCTCCTCCATGTAGTGCGTCGTGAGCACGATGCTCGTGCCCATGCGCGCCAGGGTCGCGATGACCTCCCACGATCGGCGACGCGCGGCCGGGTCGAAGCCGGTCGTCGGCTCGTCGAGGAAGATCACCTCGGGGCGCCCCACGAGCGCGACGGCCACGTCGAGGCGACGCTGCTGGCCGCCCGAGAGCTGACGCACCTTCTGGTCGGCTGAATCCTCGAGGCCGACGAGCGCGAGCAGCTCCCCCACCGAACGCGGCGCGGTGTAGTAGGCCCGGTGCATCGCGAGCGTCTCGCGCACGGTCAGGTAGCGCAGGTGTGCGGCCGACTGCGCGACGACGGCCACGCGCGCGCGCAGGCGCTGCAGGGCGGAGCGATCGGCGGGATCCGCGCCCAGCAGTTCGACCGTGCCCGACGTGCGGGTGCGTGAGCCGGTGACGATCTCGACCATCGAGGTCTTGCCCGCGCCGTTGGGGCCGAGCACGGCGAGCACTTCCCCGCGGCGCAGCTCGAACGAGATTCCGGCGAGCGCATGGGTGCCGTCGGCGTACTGCTTGCGCAGGTCTGCCACGACCAGCACGGGGCGGTCGTCGACGGTCTCATCAGGCTTTCGCGGGGCGGAAGTCACCTCGCGAGCGTATCAGTCAGGGGATGCTCAGTACCTGTCCCGGACGGATCACGTTCGGGTTGCCCCCGATGACGCCCTTGTTGGCGTCGTAGAGCGTGTGCCAGTCGACACCCACGCGACCGCCGATCGCGGAGAGCGTGTCGCCCGACTTCACGGTGACGGTCTTGCCGGCCGGCGCGGCAGGAGCGGCCTGCTTCGCCTCGGCTGCCTTCTTGGCTGCCTCGTCTGCCGTCTTCTTCGCAGCGGCATCCTTGGCGGCCTGGTCACCCGCGGGTGCGCCACCTGCGGCGGGCGCGTTCATCGCCGCGGCC
>JAOPYW010000178.1 GCA_025964405.1 Thermoleophilia bacterium
CTCGTCGGTGTGGAGCACGGCGCGGTTGCGCGTGTACGACCAGGGCGCGAGCGCCGCGTGCTCGAGCTCGGTGGGGGCGTCGAGGAGCGCATGCGACACGTCGGCGTGGGTCGCGAGCACGACGTGGTCGAAGCGTTCGGCGCCGAGCGGCGAGTGCACGATCGCACCGCCGCCCGCGAGGCGTTCGATGAGATGGGCGCCGGCGCCGGTGTGGATGACGGCTCCCTTGGCGACGAGGTCGTCGACGACCTTGTCGACGTAGACGCGGCTGCCGCCGACCACGGTGCGCCACTCGAGGGCGCCGGCGCTCAACATGCCGTGGTTGTCGAGGAACCGGAGGATGGCTGCGGCGGGCATCTCGAGCGCCGCCTGCGGGGCCGCCGACCACACCGCGGCGGTCACCGGCATGAGGAAGTGGCTGGAGAAGTGCCTGGAGAAGCCACCCGCATCGGCGTACTCGCGCAGGGTGACGGCCGGGTCGAGCGTCGGCAGGTCGCGGAGCGCGGCGCGTTGGAAGCGTGCGATCTCGAAGCCGAGGCGGAGGAGCCGCGGACGACGCAACGCGCCGCGCACGATCGACCACGGCTTGCGGCCGGCGTATTCGAGCCCGCAGCCGGAGCAGTGGATGGCCATCGACATCTGGGTGGGTTGGGTCGGCACGTCGAGCGCGGTGAACATGCGCACCAGCTCGGGGTAGGTGCGGCGGTTGTGCACGATGAAGCCGGTGTCGACCTGCTCGGTGCCGCGCTCGCCGACCACAGTGCGGGTGTTGGCGTGGCCGCCGATCCAGTCGTTGGCCTCGAAGATCGTCACGTTGGCGTGCGCCGCGAGGGTCCAGGCGGCGCCGAGGCCGGCGATGCCGGATCCGATGACGGCCACGTCGGGGCGGTGCGGGGCGGGCAGCGGCTGGCTCACGTGTTGGTCTCCTCGGACGCGTATCTCGACCACATACGCGCGCGGGCCCGAGACGGTTGCCGGGGTGCGCGGCATACACTGCCGCGCATGACTCGCATCTCCGCCACCCTCTTCAACGACCCCGGCTGCCCATGGGGCTACTCCGCGAACCCGGCCCTGCGCGTGCTCGAGTGGCGCTATGGCGCGCAGCTCGAGTGGCGACTGGTGCTGATCGGGCTGGCCGAGAGCCCGCAGCTCTACCTCGACCGCGGCTACACCCCGCTGATGATGGCGCAGGGGTGGGTCGGTTTCCGTCGCTTCGGCATGCCCTTCGCACCTGAGGCCAAGGCGCGAATCGCGGCCACCAGCCTGGCGTGTCGCGTCGTGGTCGCGGCGCGCATCGCGCTCCCCGGAAGTGAGCATCGCGTGCACCGCGCCCTCCAGCTCGCGCAGTTCACGAGCACGGCGCTGCTCGACGAAGCCGACGACCTACGCCGCGCGCTGGCCGGCGTCGCGGGTGTCGACGGCGCGGCGCTCGTCGCGGCGGCGCTCGACTCGCCCGAGGTGCGTGCGGCGTACGAACGCGACCGCGCCGAGACGCGCACGGCCGCCGGCACTGCGGGTGCGCTGCAGGGCAAGACCGCGAACAGCGACGGCCTCGAGCGCTACACGGCGCCGAGCATCGTCTTCGAGCGCGACGGGGTGCGCCTCGAGGCGACCGGCATGCAGCCGATCGAGGCCTACGACGTGATCGTGGCGAACCTCGACCCGACACTCCAACGCCGCGGCACGCCGAGCAGCGACGTCGCCGGCGTGCAGTCGGTGCTCGCGGCGTTCCCCGACGGGCTCGTGACGGGCGAGGTCGCGGCGATCCTCACGGCCGGCAACGACGCCGTCGATCGCGCCGCAGCAGAGCGGCTCCTCGTCGAGCTCGCCTCCACCGGCGCGGCCACGCGCACGGCGCTGGGCGACGACGCGGTCTGGCAGCTCCCCGCCTGACCGTCGGTCGAGCGGGTCGCACCGGGCGCTCCGTCGCGCGGGTCGCGCAGCGGTCTCACCCCCGGGCGCGGTGAACTTGTGTGCGTGAGGTTCCACATCTGGAACCTCACGCACACATGTCGCTCATCCGCGACCCGCTCAGCCCTTGCCGGCCGGCTTCACGGTCTTGGCGCGCAGCTTCTTGCCGGCACCCGGCTCGAGCGTGAACTGCACCTCGAGCCCGACGTGCACGTAGGTGTGCTCGATGCCGTCGAGGGTGGAGCGGTGGAAGAACACGTCCTTGCCGCCGCCGACCTGCTCGATGAAGCCGAAGCCCTTGCCGCGGTCGTAGCCCGACACGACCCCGTTGCCGTTGCCCGCCGCTCGCGCGCGACCACGCTGCACGTCCTTGGCCTGGGCCTTGCCGACCTCGCGCACGTAGCGTTGCTGCTCGGGCACGACCTCGTGGCGCGTGACCTTCGACTCGCGCATGCGGCCGAACAGGCTCGAGGGCAGGCCGGCGTCGAGCAGCAGGCTCTCGACCACGGCGCGCTGCTTCGGCTCGACGAGCGTCACCACGGTGCCGGCTCGTCCGGCGCGGCCCGTGCGCCCGGCGCGGTGGTGGTACGCGTCGGGATCCTCGGGCAGGTCGAAGTTGATGACGTGCGTGACGTTCGCGAGGTCCATGCCGCGCGCGAAGATGTCAGTCGTCGCGAGCACGTCGCACGTGCCGTCCTGCATGCGTCGCAGCTCGAGCAGCCGATCCTGCTGCGTCATCGCGCCGTGGATCGCCGTCGCGCGCAGCCCGTGCTCGAGCAGCGTAGCCTTGAGCTGCTCGGCGTTCTGCTGCGTCTTGACGAACGCGATCGCCTGGCCGCGCCGCGGGTCTTCGAGCACCGTCAGCAGCGAGTTCACCTTCGCCGCCGGCGTCGTCGCCACGAGTTGGTGGTCGAGCTTGCCGCCCGCGCCCGGGGCCGCATCGACCTCGTGCGTCTGGGGGTTCTTCAGGTACTTCTTCGCGATCTTCGCCACGCGACCGTCGAGCGTCGCGGAGAAGAGCATCGTCTGGCGGCGCTTGACGAGCCCGTCGGCGATCGTCTCCACGTCGGGCCCGAACCCCATGTCGAGCATGCGATCGGCCTCGTCGAGCACGAGCATCTCGACGTCGTCGAGGATGACCATCTTCCGGTTCACGAGGTCGACGAGTCGCCCGGGCGTCGCGATGATGATCGGCGCGATCGCCGCGAGCTTGGCCTGCTTCGCGATCGGCATGCCGCCGAACGCCGCCGCCACCTTGATCTGCTTGCTCCACGCGATCGGCGTCAGGTCGCCCCGCACCTGCACCGCGAGCTCGCGGGTCGGCACGAGGATGACCGCCTTCGGCCGATCGCCCTTGCGCTCGAGCTGCGCGATGATCGCGAGGCCGAAGGCGAGCGTCTTGCCCGACCCGGTGGGGGAGCGCACGAGCACGTCCGTGCCGGCGGATGCCGGCGGCACGACGGCGGCCTGGATGGGGAACGCCTCGACGATGCCCTCCTTCGCCAACGCACCCGCGACGTGGTGGTGCACCTCGGGCATCTCGGCGAACTTGAGCGACGCGGTCGCGGTGGTCGGGCTGTCGGGGGAATCAGGCACGGTAACTCTCGGTCGGGGGAGCTGCAGGCGCAGCCCGGTCGCGCTCGCGCGCGGGGGCCCCACAGGATATCGAGCCGCGGCCGCGAGCGCGGCAGCCGGCCCCTACCTGGAGCGACCCACCGCGCCCTACGCGACGACCTCCACGTCCTTCCAGAACGCGATGCGGTCGCCGACCTGGTCGGCGGCACCGGGCTTGGGCTCCGCGTAGTAGAAGGCGCCGTCGTCGAGCACGTGCCCGTCGACGATCAGCGAGTAGTAGGAGCAGTCGCCCTTCCACGCGCACGAGGTGCGCGTGGGGCTCTCGATGAGGGCGTCCTCGCGCACGCTCGCACGTGGGAAGTAGTGGTACCCGTCGACGACGGTCGTGTCATCGCTCTCCGCGATCGTCTCGTCGCGCCAGACCGCCCTCATCGCGTGATCGCCACGGCGGTGAACGGGGTGGTCGGGGTCGCCGTGGTGGAGCCGAACTTGTCGAGCTGCGCGTTGAGCACGAGCAACCGGCCCGGAATCACCGCCACCGCGGTCGGGAAGGCGAACGCCGGGCTCGAGTAGGTGCGCACCAGCGACGCCTTCGCGTAGTCGCGCGAGAAGCGCAGCTTCGTCACGATGCCCGTGGCGTTGCGCACCACGTACAGGTCGCGGCCGTCGAGCTCCTGGCCGTCGGCGTTCTTGAGCGCCGCGCTCGTCTTGACGCGCACGACCCGCTTCGTGACCGTGTCGACGCGATACAGCGCGCCGGCCGTGAGCGCGTTGACGAGGATGTAGCGACCGTTGGGCGTGACCGAGATGCCGTCGGCGTTGATCGCGCCCGCCGCAGAGGAGTACCGGAACGCGGTGCGCGCGAACGACGCGAACTTCCTGAGCTGGTACTTCCCCTTCACCTTCTGGATCCGGTAGACGAACGGCGAGTAGCTGTCGCTCACGTAGGCGTCGCCGTTCGGTGCGAACGCGACGTCGTTCGCCAGCGACTTCTTGGCCCCGGTCGTGAGCTTGGCGACGAGCTTGCCGTTGCGGTTGTCGTAGAGCCAGACCGTGCCACCGTTGCCGGTCACGTAGAGGAGCTTGCCGTGGGGTCGAACGCCGAGCGTCATCGTGCGGCCGTCACCGCCGGCCGGCAGGAAGGTCTCGACCTCGTTCGTGTAGATCGAGCCGCGCGAGATCGAACCGTCCTTCAGGCTGCCCGCGTAGAAGTAGCCCGTCGCGGCGTCATAGCCCATGCCCTCGGGGAACGCGTTGGGGAAGGTGTAGGTGACCGGGTCACTGAGCGGTGTGGTCGACGTGGTGGCCGCGCTCGCGGCGGTGCCGACGCTCGCGAGGGCGAGCACGCCCAGCGTCAGGAGCGTGGCGCGGAGGGACGTTCGGGGGAGCTGCATGTCGATGTGCCTCGTGGTCTCGATGGATTCGGTGGGGCCCGTGGCCCGCATCCCGTGCTGCTACCCGGCCCCACGCGCAGCACACGGATGTCGGCGCATCCGCCGACAGCATGTTCACGGAGGTTCGTGAGCAATCAGGCGACGATGGACGTCTCGCCGTCCGACCAATCGGGGAGGATCGCCGCAGCCCGCCCAACACACGCCCCTAGGTCGCACATGTACCCGCCCCTTGAACTGCACGGAGTCCCGCTCCCGACGACGGTCATTCCGATGCACGGCGAAGACCTCACGTTCGTGACGGTCGAGTACGCCGACCACACCTACCGCTTCTCCGTGCGGGGCGCCGAGGTTCCCTACGAGGTGAGCTGCCTCGTCGAGTTCCCGGGGTCGTCGGCCGATGCGCCGCGTCGCGCCTGGTTCACGATCGCGCCCGAGCGCGCGGTGGAGCCGCAGGTGCTGCAGGAGTACCTGTATCCGCAGCTCGTCGAGCTGCACCACGCAGCCGTGCCCCTCTCGGCCTGAGGCCTAGCCCGCTAGTTCGCGACGAGGCCGCGCTCGACCAGGAAGTCATGGGCGACGTCGGCCGGCTCGCGCTTGCCCTGGTCGACCGCGGTGTTGAGTCGACGCATGGTCGCGGCGTCGAGCAGCGACGACACGTGGTTCACCGTTGCCGCGAACTCCGGTCCGACCTGCTTGGCGAACGCCCGCGAGACGACCGGCGCTGCCTGGTAGGCGGGCCATGCCTGACGGTCATCACGGAGTGCCACGAGCTTCGACGCGGCGATCTGCCCGTCGGTCTCGAAGCCGTAGACCGCGTCGATGCCGCCCTTGAGCAGCTCCTGGTACTTGAGGCTGTCGGTGTAGCTCTTCACGGTGCCGAACTTCATCCCGTACTCGCGTGCGAGGAGGGGGATACCGTCCTCTCGGGTGTCGAACCCCGGGATCGCACCGAACGTGAGCTTGTCCGACACCTTCGCGAGGTCGCTGAGCGTCGCGAGGTGGTACTTCTCGGCGGTCGCCGTCGTCACCACGATCGCGTTGCCGTTCGAGAACGGAGTCGGGCGCAGCACGTCGAGGCCGCGTTTGGCGTAGCCGCGTTCGACCCCGCTCCAGATCGCCTCAGGCGACGTGCCCGGATGCACCGACTTCTTGAGCACGGCGGTCCACGAGGTACCGGTGTACTCGGGATAGAGGTCGATGCTGCTGCGGCGCACCGCGTTGTCGGCGACAGCCGTGGCACCGAGCCCGAGGTGGCGCTCGACGGGGTAGCCACGTGCCTCCAGCGCCTGGGCGTAGAGCTCGCCGAGCACGAACTGCTCGGTGAAGTCCTTGCTCGCGATGCGCACCGTCGGACGCGCGCCCTTGGTCAGCAGGTGATGTGACCTGAGGAACGCCTTGGCCACTGCGGCCGGCTCCTTGCCACCCTGGTCGACGGCGGCGTTGAGCGCACGCATCGTCTTCGCGTCGAGCAGGCTCGAGACCTGGTCGACCGTGGCGGCGAACGCGGGGCCGGCCGACTTCGCGAAGCGCGAGGAGACCATGGGCGCCGCGTGGTAGGGCGGCCAGGCGGCCTTGTCGTCGGTGAGCACGATGAGCTTGCCGGCCGCGATCTGGCCGTCGGTCTCGAAGCCGTACACCGCATCGACCTTGCCGTCGCCCAGCGACGCGTACTTGATGCCGTTCGAGTACG
>JAOPYW010000226.1 GCA_025964405.1 Thermoleophilia bacterium
GCTCCGACGAGAGGTCGAAGGCCCGCACGGTGTGCCCGGCGCGCACGAGGTTGGCGGCCATGGGACCACCCATGTGGCCGACGCCGATGAAGGCGATCTGGAAGGTGTCACTCATCGCGCTGCTCCGGTCAGGTCGAGTTCACCGATGCCGAGCGACACGAAGTACGCGTCGACGACCTCATCGGTCACGGCATCGAGCGTGGCAGGCTGCCACTGGGGATTTCGGTCCTTGTCGACGACGGCGGCACGCACGCCCTCCGCGAAGTCGGGGTTCTCGAGGAATCGCCAGGCCATGCGGAACTCGAGCGCGAAACTCGCGGCGAGGACGTGCAGCTCGCGCGCCTCGCGGAGGGCGCGGAGCGTGACCTTGAGCGAGGTCGGCGACTTGGTGCGCAGCGTGGCCGCGGCCTCGTGCGCGGCAGGTTCCGTCCTCGCGTCGAGCGCCGCGAGGATGTTCTCGACGGTGTCCTGGCGGTAGCAGGCATCGATCCAGTCGCGCTGCGCCTCGAGCAGGCCGACGACACCGGGCTCGTTGACGGTGGCGGAGATGATGGCCGCGCCGACGTTGCCGAGGCGCAGGCCCTCGACGAGGTCCTCGATCTCCTCGGCCGAGATCACGTGGTCGGCGAACTCGACGTACTCCGCGTCGGCGGCGCCGATCGTCGCTCCGGTGAGCGCGAGGTGGGTGCCGACCTCGCCCGGTGCATCGGCGAGCAGGTAGGTCGCACCGACGTCGGGCGTGAACCCGATCGAGACCTCGGGCATCGCGAGCTTGAGACGGTCGGTGGCGACGCGGTGCGCAGCGTGCGCGGTCAGGCCGACGCCGCCGCCCATGACCAGTCCGTCCATCAGCGTCACGACCGGCTTCGCGTACGTCGCGATGCGGTGGTCGAGCGCGTACTCCTCGCGGAAGTAGCCACGCGCGAACGACGCGTCACCCTGCGCGGAGGCGTAGATCGCCTTGATGTCGCCGCCCGCGCAGAAGCCGCGCTCCCCTGCACCGTCGAGGAGGATGACGCGCACCTCGTCGTCGGTCTCCCACTCGGTCAGTGCAGCGTCGATCGCGCGAATCATGTCGAGCGTCAGCGCGTTGAGCGCCTGGGGACGGTTGAGCGTGATGTGCCCGAGCGCGCCTTCCTTGCGCGCGAGCAGTTCGGCGGTGGCGGTGTCGGTCGTCATGTCAGCGGGCTCCCTTGAGCAGGTTGCGCGCGATGACCACGCGCATGATCTCGTTCGTGCCCTCGACGACCTGATGCACGCGCAGGTCGCGGAACACCTTCTCGATGCCGTACTCGGTCATGCACCCGTAGCCGCCGTGGATCTGCAGGGCCTTGTCGGCCACCGAGCTCGCCGCATCGGTGGCGAAGCGCTTGGCCATCGCGCACAGCTGGGTGGCGTCGTCGGCCTTCGCGTCGAGCGCCGATGCGGCCCGCCACAGCAGCGTGCGCGCAGCCTCGAGGTCGGTCGCCATGTCGGCGAGCTCGAACTGCAGGTGCTGGAGGTTCGCGAGCGGTGCACCGAACGCCTCGCGTTCACGCACGTAGGCGAGGCTCTTCTCGAGCGCGAACTGCGCACCACCGATCGAGCACGCGCCGATGTTGAGGCGACCGCCGTTGAGGCCTGACATGGCGATGTTGAAGCCCTTGCCCTCCTCGCCGAGGCGGTTCTCGACCGGCACCCGCACACCGTCGAGGAGCACCGCGCGCGTGGGCTGGGCCACCCAGCCGAGCTTCTTCTCGGCGGCGCCGTACTCCATGCCGGCCGTGCCGTCCTCCACGATGAAGGCGCTGATGCCCTTCGGCCCGGGCACGCCCGTGCGCGCCATGATGATGTAGACGCCTGCGGTGCCCGCCCCCGAGATGAACTGCTTCTCGCCGGTGAGCACGTAGTGCGTGCCGTCGGCGGCGAGCTCGGCACGCGTCTTGAGAGCTGCGGCGTCGGAGCCACTCGAGGATTCCGTCAGGCAGTAGGCACCCAAGGTCTCCATCGTCGTCAGCGTCGGCAGGAAGCGCGTCTTCTGCGCATCGGTGCCGAAGGTGTCGATCATCCACGCCACCATGTTGTGGATGGAGATGTATGCGGCGACCGACGGGTCTCCCGTGCCGAGCGCCTCGAAGATGAGCGCCGCGTCGAGGCGCGTCAGGCCTGATCCGCCGTGCTCCTCACCGACGTAGATGCCGCCGAAGCCCGATTCGGCACCGAGCTTGAGCACGTCGAGCGGGAGGTCCTTGGCGTGCTCCCATTCGAGCGCACCGGGCGCCAGCTGCTCATCGGCGAACTGCCGTGCCAGCGCGGCGATGTCGCGGTGGTCTTCACTCAGGTCGAACGGGCGCGTGCCCAGGGCCTCGGTGCTCACGGGAAGTGACCTCGCTCAGGTGGGAAACGACGCCATCCTACCAACCGTGCGATGCCGCGCCGCAGGCCGTGCACCGCACCGTGCGCGGGTCAGTTGGTCGCGCTCCAACCGAGCAGGTAGGCGGCTGCCGCGGCAGCCGCCACGCCGCCTCCGACGAGGGTCCACGCGAGGGGGTGTCCGGCGACGCCGCGGGCCACCTGCGACCCGTTCACGAGGAACCCGATTCCGAGGCCTGCTGCGCCCAGGGTGCCTGTGCCGACGCCGGTCACGAGGAGGTCGCGACCCGAGATGCCGTCGTCGTCGCGCTGCGTGCGCGTGGCTCCCGAGGCTGCCCCGAGTCCGGCCATGACGGCGGCACCGACGGCGAATACTGCACTGGCCCCTGCGATGCGCATGTGGTGTCCCCCGACGATGTGGCGTGCCGAGCGCGCGCCTACCCGTACATCGGTCGAACGGACGGCCTCGTTCCCGAATGGACGCGAATGCCCAGACCCCGCAGCTGCGGGACCTGCGCGAGACGCTCCGGGTGCGCCCCGCCGTCGCGCACTTCGGTACAGTCCTCGAAACGAGTCATGGATGGCTCGCCAGCGGAGGTCACGGATGATCGTCAACGCAGTGTCGCCCACCAACGCCGTGCAGGCCCCCACCCCGGTGAGCCCGACCCCGTTCGAGCGCACGCCGTACGACGCGGACGTGCTGCAGCTGGCGAAGTCGGGCGGAGCCGTCGTGTCGATCAACCACCAGGACGTGGTCAAGGGCGTCGCCACCATCTCGACGACGACCTACCGGATCCAGTCGATCAATCCGCTCAAGGCCACCACCTTCGACGCGGCGTTCGCCGCCGCCGAATCGCGCACGCGCTTCCGCGCCTACGGCGACGGCGCGGGCATGGGCGGCGAGAACTGGGGCGACACCGCCATCCTCCAGTCGGCGTCGGGCGTGTACTACACCGCGCTCCTGCGAGCCGGCAACAAGGGCGGCAGCTACATCAACGTCGATCCGTGGACGTACAAGACCTTCCGCAAGCAGCACGAGGTCTCGGTGCGCGATGCGATCCCGCTCGACGGCATGCTCAAGGCCATCGTGGGTGACGACACGCTCCTCGACTTCCCCGGCGCCACCGCGCTGCGCTAGTTCATGGTCGGGATGACGAAGGACGCGCCATCCTTGATGCCCGAGGGCCAGCGCGACGTGACGGTCTTGGTCTTCGTGTAGAAGCGGAAGCCGTCGGCGCCGTGCTGGTTGAGGTCACCGAACCCGGAGCGCTTCCAGCCACCGAACGTGTGGTACGCGATCGGCACCGGGATCGGCACGTTCACGCCGATCATGCCGGCCTGCACGCGGGCCGCGAAGTCGCGGGCCGTGTCGCCGTCGCGGGTGTAGATCGCGGCGCCGTTGCCGTACTGGTGGTCGTTGGTGAGCTGCAGCGCTTCCTCGTAGGTGTCGGCTCGCGCGATCATCAGCACCGGGCCGAAGATCTCCTCGTCGTAGATGCGCATCTCGGACGTCACGTGGTCGAAGAGCGTGCCACCGATGTAGTAGCCGTTCTCGTAGCCTTCGAGCGTGAACCCGCGGCCGTCGACGAGCGCGGTCGCGCCTTCCTGCACGCCGATCTCGATGTACTCCTCCACGCGCTCGAGCGCCGCCTTGGAGACGAGCGGGCCGTAGTCGACGGTCGCGTCGCTGGGGAGGCCGACCTTGAGGGCCTGCACGCGCGGCACGAGCTTGGCGACGAGCGCGTCGGCGACGTCCTGGCCGACGGGCACCGCGACCGAAATCGCCATGCACCGCTCGCCGGCCGAGCCGTAGCCCGCACCGATGAGTGCGTCGGCGACCTGGTCGAGGTCGGCGTCGGGCATGATCACCATGTGGTTCTTCGCGCCGCCGAAGCACTGCGCGCGCTTGCCCTGCTGCGCGGCGGTCTCGTAGATGTACTGCGCGATGTCTGACGACCCGACGAATCCGACGGCCTTCACGCGGTCGTCGTGGAGCAGTGCGTCGACCGCGACCTTGTCACCGTTGACGACGTTGAAGATGCCCGTCGGCAGGCCGGCCTCGAGCCACAGCTCGGCGAGCCGCATCGGCACGCTGGGGTCGCGCTCCGACGGCTTGAGGATGAAGGCGTTGCCGGCCGCGATCGCGGGGCCCGCCTTCCAGAGCGGGATCATCGCCGGGAAGTTGAAGGGCGTGATGCCCGCGACGACGCCGAGCGGCTGGCGCATCGAGTAGGTGTCGATGCCGGTGCCGACCGAGTCGGAGTATTCGCCCTTGAGCAGGTGCGGCGCGCCGATCGAGACCTCGATGACCTCGAGCCCGCGCTGGATGTCACCCTTGGAGTCGGCGATCGTCTTGCCGTGCTCGCTCGTGAGGAGCGCGGCGAGCTCGTCCATGTCGCGGTTCACGAGCTCCACGAACTTCATGAGCACGCGGGCGCGCTTCTGGGGGTTCTGCGCGGCCCAGCCGGGCTGCGCGGCCTCGGCGTCGTCGATCGCGCGCGTGACGTCCTCCACGGACGCCAGTGCGAGCCGTGCCTGCACCTCGCCGCTGCTCGGATCGAACACGTCGGCGAAGCGACCGGACGTGCCCGCCACCTGCTCCCCGCCGATGAAGTGGGTGATCTCTCGCACCGATGCCTGCACGCTCATGGGGAACTCCTGCGGGGTCGTGTTCGTCGCCTGCACGTCAGGGGCGACGCCATCGCGAACCTACCACGCGTGTGCGCACGGGGAGTCGGGCGGCAGACGCGTGCGACGGCGTACGCGATACTCCCTCGCATGCGCCGCTCGTCCGCCATCGTGCTCGGTCTCGTCGTGCTCGTTGCGGCGATTGCGACGACCGTGCTGCTGCGGCGTGGCGACGCGACCTCGGTCACGCGCACCGCAGGCGTGGTGGCCGGCTCGGGCGACGTCGAGCTCGACGCCGCGCTCTACACGCCGCGCGGCGTCGACGCGCGACACCC
>JAOPYW010000190.1 GCA_025964405.1 Thermoleophilia bacterium
GTTCTTGCCTTCGACGAAGCTTCGCACGTACTGCTTCGATCTAACGCTCGAGGATGTGGCTGAGCTCGAGGATTGCTTGCTGGAAGCGCTGGACTGGGCGCCCGCAGTCAACTGACGCCGTGTGACCTCGTGCGCGCGCGCACGCGTGGGAGGTTGATGCGCCGACGGCCGTTGCGATTTCCGCCGCCCCTGCTATCCTCGTTCCCTGCCCCTGATCGGCGCTGCCTGCGCGGTCGGGAAGTGATGCACTCCAAGGAGGAGACCAGGCATGAGCAAGACCCTGATCGTGGCCGAGAAGCCCAGCGTCGGACGCGACATCTCCGATGCGCTCCCCGGCACGTGGGAGAAGAAGGAAGGCTTCTTCGAGAGCGAGGATCGCGTCGTCACGTGGGCCGTCGGCCACCTCGTCGAGCTCTCCGAGCCGGAGGACTACGACCCCGCCCTCAAGAAGTGGCGCGTCAAGGACCTCCCCATCATCCCGGGCAAGAACGGGGTCGAGGACTTCAAGCTCAAGCCGCGCTCCGGTGATTCGGAGAAGCAGCTCAAGATCATCCACCGGCTCGCGCGCCGCGACGACGTCGAGAAGATCATCAACGCATGCGATGCGGGGCGCGAGGGCGAACTCATCTTCGCGTACACGATGGCCGTCTCGGGCGTCGACAAGCCGACCGATCGGCTCTGGATCTCGTCGATGACGAAGAAGGCGATCCGCGACGGGTTCGACAACCTCAAGTCGGGCGCCGAGATGAAGAACCTCGAGCACTCCGCGCGGTCGCGTTCCGAGGCCGACTGGCTCGTCGGCATGAACGCCACGCGCGCCGCCACCATCCGTGGCCGCTCGGCCTTCGGCGGCGTGGTCTCGATCGGTCGCGTGCAGACGCCGACCCTCGGCATCCTCGCGGCACGCGAGCAGCTCATCGCCGACTTCGTGCCCGAGACCTACTTCCTCATCCAGGGCGAGTTCGCGACGGTCGACCCGACCGGTCGCAGCTACTCGGGCATCTGGTTCGACCCGGCCAAGCCGAAGAGCGACAGCCGCTCGACGTGGGCCGGCACGAAGGAGGAGGCAGACGCTCGCGTCGCTCGCATCCAGGGCGCACAGGGCGTCGTGCAGTCGACCGAGATCAAGAAGCGCACGGTACGCGCGGAGCTGCTGTTCGACCTCACGTCGCTGCAGCGCACGGCGAACTCCCGCTTCGGCTACTCGGCGCGCCGCACGCTCGGCATCGCCCAGTCGCTCTACGAGCAGCACAAGGTGCTCACCTATCCGCGTACCGACAGTCGCTACCTGACGACCGACATGGTGCCCGAGCTGCAGACCCGAGCCGCGAACTTCGCGAGCATCCCGGTCTTCGCCGACGCCGCCAACTTCGTCGCCAACCTCACCGAGCTGCCGCTCGAGCGCATCGTCGACGACTCGAAGGTCTCCGACCATCACGCGATCATCCCCACCGAGCAGGTGGCGGACCTCAACAAGCTCAAGGACGACGAGCGACGCATCTACGAGTTGGTGGTGCGCCGCTACCTCGCCGCCTTCCACCCTGCCGCCAAGCACGAGGATACGGTCGTCGTGACCGAGGTGCAGGGCGAGCACTTCCGCACCAAGGGCAGCGTGCTCGTCTTCCCCGGTTGGCGTGCGGTGTTCGGTCTCGAGGCCGACGCGCCCCAGGCCGAGATCGCAGAAGGAGCCGAGGCCGCGCCCAAGGGTGACGAAGACGAGAAGCAGCAGCTCCCCAAGCTCAACGAGGGTGAAGCGGTCACCGCGCGTGCCGACGCCGAGCAGCCGCAGGAGAAGCAGACCAAGCCGCCGGCGCGCTACTCGGAAGGCACGCTGCTCTCCGCCATGGAGACCGCAGGCAAGCTCGTCGACGACGAGGCGATGCGTGAAGCGATGAAGGACGGCGGCCTCGGCACGCCGGCCACCCGCGCCTCGATCATCGAGCTGCTCATCGGGCGCCAGTACATCCAGCGCGAGGGCCGGGCCCTGCGCGTGACGGGCAAGGGCATGAAGCTCATCGAGATCCTCGAGGGGCACCCGCTCATCTCGCCCGACCTGACCGGCAACTGGGAGAAGCAGCTCGGCGAGATCGAGCACGGCAAGCTCGACGCCGAGACCTTCATGAAGGGCATCGTCGACTTCACCGAGAAGACGGTCGAGCTCATCACGGAGATCGACAAGGAGAAGCTCAAGATGGCGCGCGCCGAGCTCGGCCCGTGCCCGCGCTGCCTCGCGGCCGGCACCCTCAACGACGAGGGCGAGCCGAACATCATCCGCGAGAACGCGCGCGCCTATGGCTGCACCAGCTGGAAGAGCCGCGAGGAGGCGGGCTGCGGCTTCGTCATCTGGCGCTCGATCGCCGGTCGCCAGCTGATGCCTGACGAGGCGATGGAGCTGATCACCCAGCGCCACACCACGGAGGAGCTGCAGGGTTTCCGCAGCCGTGCGGGCAAGAGCTTCCGTGCACGCCTCAAGCTCGATGACGACGACAAGGTCGTCTTCGACTTCCCCGAACTCCCGGAAGGCCAGAAGCGCTGGCCGAAGAAGGAGGACGGCGAAGCCGCCGCGGCACCGGCAGCGGGCGCGACCGACACCGACGCGACTGCCAAGCCCGCCGCCAAGAAGGCACCGGCCAAGAAGAAGGCCCCCGCCAAGGCGAAAGCTGCCGCCGCGCCCGAATGACCTGACCAGGCCGTGCTTCGCACGGCCGACGTCACTCCGTGAGCCGTGTCACCCCGCTCCTGCGAGGTGGTGCGGCTCGCGCAATTCTGTTCCATGCTGAAACGCGCTTCCTGCGATTTCCGATGGTCCGGTGGACGGATGCACTGCGGGCGGGACCCCGACGGTGCTCACGAAAAACGGGACAAGGGACGACGCATGAGCGCAATTGGTGCTGCCGCAAACGTGGCCACACACACCGGACTTTCCAAGGGTGCCAAGATCGGCATCGGCATCGGTATCGGAGCCCTGGCGGTCGGCGTGCTCGCCGGCTGTGCGGTCGCCGCGAAGCCCGAGGACTACGTCGCGAAGATCTTCAACCCGTTCGATGACAACGAGGACAACGCGGTCTCGCAGGACGAGGCGCAGCGCGACTGGCAGTCGGTCCGCTCGCAGGACGTGTTCCAGTACACGCTCGGCGACACCGACGTCTACGACCGCCAGACGTTCCAGACCACGTGGACCGAGTCGGTGCTCCGTGCGGTGAACGCCGCCGACCGCAACGGCGACGCCGTGGCGAGCTACGGCGAGCTGAAGAACCTGGCGCTCACGTTCGACGAGAACAAGGACGGCATCCTCAAGAGCGGCGAGCAGTCGAAGTTCGCGGCCCAGTACGGCGCGGCCACGCTCAACAAGCACACCGAGCTCATCGGTCACGAGACGGTCTACGCAACCCACCACTACGACACCGGTGGCGGCTACGACCCGGGTCCGGTCTCGCCGGGCGACGACTACGGCACCGGCGGTGGCTACGACCCGGGTCCGGTCTCGCCGGGCGACGACTACGGCAACAGCGGTGGCTCGACGCCCCCGGCCGGTGGCGACGACTACGGCGACAGCGGTGGCTACACGCCCCCGAGCACCGGGGGTTCCTCGGGCGACGACTACGGCGACAGCGGCGGCTACACCCCGCCGAGCTCCGGTGGCTCGTCGGGCGACGACTACGGCAGTGACTACGGCAACAGCGGCGGCTCGTCGGGCGATTCGTCCGACAACGGCAACCCCAGCGACGACGACTTCTGATTCGGCGCTGAGCACTGACTGATCGACATGCCCGGCGCTCCGCCGCACGACGCGGTGGGGCGCCGGATGTGTATTCGGACGAACGCGAACGGGGACGAGACATGAACGTAGGCACAGCAGCATCACACGTGAACTGGGGCAAGGTCGGCCTGATCGCCGGCGGGGTCGTCGCGGCAGGCGGCGTGGTCGCCGGCATCGTGGCGATCGCCACCCACAAGCGTGAGCCGGAGGCGTTCGTGCACAAGCGCCTCGACAAGTTCAACACGCAGGGCGGCGACGGCATCTCCGAGTCGGAGGCCGTGCGCAACCGCGCCACGAATCGCACCGTCACGATCAGCTCGTACCGCATCGGTGACTACGTGGTCTCGACCAAGCAGCGCCAGCACACCACCTGGACCGAGTCGGTGCTGCGCGCGGTCAACGCCGCCGACGCCGACAGCGACGCCATCGCGTCGTGGAAGGAGCTCACCTCGCTCGCCACGACCTTCGACGCGAACAAGGACACGAAGCTGTCGTGGGGTGAGCAGGGCAGGTTCGACGACTCCTACGGGATGAAGACCTCGAACCGGCACACCACGGTCACCGACCAGTGGACCGACACCGCCTACAGCCCGAAGCCGAAGCCCCAGCCCCACACGGGCGGCGGCACGAGCCCGGGCGACAACTACGGCGGTGGCACGAGCCCCGGCGACGACTACGGCGGCGGTTCGGGCGGCGGCTATGGCGGCAACTCCACCGACAACGGCAATCCGTCGGACAGCGACTTCTAGGTCGCCATCCGCATGCTCGAAGGCCGAGGCCGGCACGCACTCCGCACGAAGCGGACGCGTGCTGGCCTTTTTCCTGCAACTGACCCTTGGCGGATTGGGGATCCGGGCGCACACTGGAACCAGATCGTCAGGTATGGCCGCGCGT
>JAOPYW010000212.1 GCA_025964405.1 Thermoleophilia bacterium
GAAGCTCGCGCCGCTCTCCGCTCCCGATCCCAGCGTCAACTAAGCACACGAGGTACGCACCCATGAGTGACCAGCCGATCCGCATCTTCATCTCCGGCGCCTGCGCAGGCCTCGCCGAAGCCCGTGACGCCCTCGCCAGCCACGCCGACATCGAACTCGTCGGCACGTCGAGCGAGGCAGCCAAGGCAGGCGGCAAGCTCGCCTCCACCGGCGCCCAGGTCGTGCTCCATGCCGTACAGCACGCGGAGACCGTGCCGGTCGACGAGATCGCACGCATCCGCGAGCACACAGCGGCCCCGATCATCCTGCTGGTGACGCAGGGATCGCCGAACCTGTTCGACGAAGCGGTGACGCTCGGCCTGAATGACGTGCTGCTGCTCCCGCAGTTCTCCGACAACCTCGTGTTCACGGTGAAGAAGGCCCACTCGATGGGGTCGATGTCGGCCGGTGGCGCCGCCAACGGCACGCGTCGCTCCACCGACACCAGCCGGGTCATCACCCTCTTCTCGCCGAAGGGCGGTGTAGGCAAGACCGTGCTCGCGACGAACATGGCGGCGATGTACGCCAAGCGCCTCAAGAAGCGCACGCTGCTCATCGACCTCGACCTGCAGTTCGGCGACGCGGCGATCATGCTGAGCGCCGACCCGCGTTCGACCATCCTCGACCTCGTAATGAGCCACGGCGAGCTCGACAGCGACAAGCTCTCGGGCTTCGTCACGCACCACGAGTCGGGGCTGCACGTGCTGCCCGCTCCCCTGCGGCCCGAGGATGCCGATCTGGTCACCGAGGATCGCCTGGCGAGCGTGCTCATGGCGGCGAAGCAGGCCTACGACATCGTCATCATCGACACGGCGCCGAACTTCACGTCGACGGTGCTGACCGCGCTCGACAAGACCGACGAGCTGCTGCTCGTGGCGAGCCTCGAGGCGACGTCGCTCAAGAGCGTGAAGGTCTGCATCCAGACGCTCGAGATGCTGCACTACCCGCTCGAGCGATGCCACGTCGTGCTCAATCGCGCCGACACGCGCGTCGGGCTGCGCAAGGATCAGGTGGAGGCCACGCTCGGCAAGTCGATCCGCTTCGGCGTGCCCTCCAACAAGGCCGTGCCATCGGCGATCAACCGCGGGGTGCCGGTCGTCATGACCGAACCGAAGTCGGACGTCACCCGCGCCATCCGCGAACTCTGCGTCGCGCTCAGCCCGGAGGCCGCCGCGCTCGAATCGGCTGCTCCGGCCGCCCGCCTGAGCCGACGTGAGCGCAAGCAGCTCGCGAACGCCGCACCGCACCAGCTCGCCGCTTCCGCGCCGGGTGAAGAGCTCCGCCTCGACCTCGACGCAGCCTAGGAATGACCATGTCACTGCAGCAGCGCCTCCAGACACTCCAAGCCGACACGTCGAACGCGAGCACCACCGGTGCCACGTCGAGCACGATGGGCTCGCATGCCGGGCACGATGACGGCGACGAAGCCAACGACCCGTTCGTCGAGCTCAAGACGAAGGTGCACAAGGCGGTCATCCACAAGGTCGGACCTGCCCTGTTCCGCTCGGAGCGCCAGCAGCCGGGCAACGCCGAGAGCGCACGCGAGGAGATGGTCGAGGCCGTCAACGAAGCGGTCGCGAGCATCATCGAGGGCGACTCGACTCCCCTGACGCGGCTCGAGCGCGCGCAGCTGATCTCGGAGATCACCGACGACATCCTCGGGTACGGGCCGATCGACCCGTTCCTGCGCGACGAGACCGTGACCGAGGTGATGGTCAACGACCATCGCACGGTCTACATCGAGCGCAAGGGCAAGATCACGCTGACGAACGCCCGGTTCGTCGACGAGCAGCACCTCGAGCGCATCATCGACAAGATCGTGTCGCAGATCGGCCGCCGCATCGACGAGTCGAGCCCGATGGTCGATGCCCGCCTGCCTGACGGTTCGCGCGTGAACGCGATCATTCCGCCCCTCGCGGTGCGCGGCTCGGCGCTCACCATCCGCAAGTTCCGCAAGGACCCGCTCAAGATGGAGGACCTGATCAAGTTCGGCACGCTGTCGCCGAAGGCCGGCCAGTTCCTCGAGCTGTGCGTGAAGGGCGCGCTCAACGTCGTCATCTCGGGCGGCACGGGTTCCGGCAAGACGACCACGCTCAACGTGCTGTCGGGGGCGATTCCACCCGACGCGCGCATCATCACCGTCGAGGATGCCGCGGAGCTCCAGCTCAAGCAGGAGCACGTGATCACGCTCGAGAGCCGGCCCGCGAACATCGAGGGCAAGGGCCAGGTCGCGATCCGTGACCTCGTCCGCAACACGCTGCGCATGCGCCCCGACCGCATCGTCGTCGGCGAGTGCCGTGGGCCGGAGACGGTCGACATGCTCCAGGCGATGAACACGGGACACGACGGGTCGATGACGACGATCCATGCGAACAATCCGCGTGAGGCGCTCAGCCGCGTCGAGACGCTCGTGCTGACCGCAGGTGTCGACCTGCCGCTGCGCGCCATCCGCGAGCAGGCCGCGGGCGCCATCGACCTCATCGTGCAGGTGTCACGCCTGGTCGACGGCTCGCGCCGTATCACCCACATCACCGAGGTGGGCAAGATGGAGGGTGAGACGATCACCCTGCAGGACATCTTCATCGCGAAGCCCGACGACGAGGGCGCCGAGCGTGGTGCGACGTCGCGCCTCATCGGTCCGCTCACGATGACGGGCATCAAGCCCGGGTTCCTCGACAAGCTGGCGCAGAACGGCGTGACGATTCCGGTGTCGTTCTTCTCCGGCGAGGAAGACCTGCGCGGGAGCGCGAACGGCTCGTTCGGTGCCGGCGGCTCGATTCGTCGCGCCGGCTGAACCCGGCGTCAGGTCACAGGTAGGGCTGGGGCGCACCGGGCGCCGAGATCGACCCGAAGAAGCTCGACGCGAGGAGCCCGGCTCCGAGCAGGCCGACGCCTGCACTGGCCGCGAGCACGGCGGGCGACTGCCTGGCCGCCGCCACGGTCGAGCCGATGAACCCACCGATCGCGAGCACACCGCCGGCGATGATCGGCGCGAACATGATCTTGCTTGCGGCTGACGTCTCGTGGTGGAAGGTCGCGGGGTACGCGCGCACCGTGGTCTCGTCGCCGTACTGGTCGTGCGACACGTAGACCTGGGCGGCCGCGTGCTCCTTCGCGTAGGCCGCGAACGAGCCGTCGGCGTCGAGCACCGACAGGTAGTGCGTGCCGTCGGCCTGTTCCTGCACGAGTTGGCCCTTGCCGAAGTGCGCGGCGATCTGGTCGACCGAATCGTTCGCGGCCCGATTGCTGCGTGCGTGATCATCGGGGTGCGCGTCCCAGTCGGCCTGCGCAGCATCGAGCTCCTTGCGAGCCGCGGCGTGTGCGGGAAACGACAGTGCGGTGCCGATTCCGACGCCGACGGCCGCGCCGACGCCGCTCATGACCTTCACGCTGGCAGGATTGATGCCCATGTCCGTCCTCCGGGTCCCGACGTCCGTCCCGACGTCATGCCTGGGTTTCGAGTCACATGCTCCGCCTGTTGCACGATCGTCGGACGTTTCGCCCGGCGACTACGACCCGCTCACGCTGCGCCAGATGTCGATGCCTGATTCTCGGGCGTGCTCGTCGATCGCCCGCAGCTCGTCGGCGTGCAGGGCGGGCGCGTCGAGGGCCGCGAGGTTCTGGTGGAGCTGTTCCAGGCTCGACACCCCGATCAGGGTCGAGGTCACGTGCGGTTGGCGGAGCACCCACGACAGCGCGAGCTGGGCGAGCGACTGGCCGCGGCCCTTCGCGATCTCGTCGAGGCCGCGCAGGTGCCGCACGAGCTCCGGCGTCACCGCGGAATCTGCGAGCGTCGGTCGCGACGTGGATCGGCGCACACCGTCGACGCCTCCGAGGTACTTGTCGGTGAGCAGTCCTTGCGCGAGCGCGGTGAAGGTGATGCACCCCATGCCCTCGGCTGCGAGCGTGTCGAGCAGCTCGTCCTCGATCCAGCGGTTGAGCATCGAGTACGAGGGCTGGTGGATGGCCAGCGGCGTTCCGAGTTCGCGCGCGATGCGCGCGGCCGTACGGGTGCGGTCGGGTGAGTACGACGAGATGCCGGCGTACCGCGCCTTGCCCGATCGCACCGCCGTGTCGAGCGCGCCGATGGTCTCCTCCAGCGGTGTGTTCGGATCGGGTCGGTGCGAGTAGAAGATGTCGACGTGGTCGAGTCCCATGCGCAGCAGCGACTCGTCGAGGCTCGCGAGGAGGTACTTGCGGGAGCCGAGCTGGCCGTACGGCCCGGGGTACTGGTCCCAGCCCGCCTTCGTCGAGATGACGAGCTGGTTCCGGTAGGGCGCGAGGTCCTTGCGCATGACGCGCCCGAAGTTCTCCTCTGCAGCGCCCGCCGGAGGTCCGTAGTTGTTCGCGAGGTCGATGTGGGTGACCCCCGCGTCGAACGCTGCCCGCAGGATGGCGCGCTGGCGGTCGAAGGCGATGTTGTCGCCGAAGTTGTACCAGAGCCCCAGCGACATCGGCGGGAGCAGCAGGCCGGTCGCCCCCACGCGCCGGTAGTCGAGCTTGCCGTAGCGGTCCTCCGCCGCACGATACGGGGCGTGCGGATCTGCGGGAAGTTCGAACTCGCCGGCCATGTGGGCCCTCCTCGGGTGCGCGGCGACGGGAGGTCGCCACGTCGGCAGCGTAGAGCGCGTCGGCCGGCCCGTCCACCGCGTTCCTCACGAAATCCTGACACGTGTCTGCGCGACGTCGGTGTCTGTGGTGCCAGGGGGACACCGCACCGGAGGACACATGCACCGCTTCCAACACGCATTCATCGTCGCGCTGCTCGCATTCGCAGCCGTCACGAGCTCGGCGCTCGCTGCCGACACGCCGCCGGCCGCGCCGGATCCCGAAAGCGGCGACGTCGTCACGATCACCGACCTCGACACGACCCATTTCCCGACCGTACGGGTGGCGTTCGGCGCCGACGAACACGACGGTGAGGAGCAGAAGCTCTCCTTCTACGAGAACGGCGCCCGCCTCTCGGGAGTCTCGATCTACCGCGGCGAACTCGGCCGCTACGAGGATCGCGCCAGCACCGACCTGATGCTCGTGCTCGACACCTCCCTCAGCATGCGGGGGACTCGCATCGTCAAGGCCCAGGCCGCGGCCCGTCGCCTCATCTCCCAAGCCAATCCGACCGACCGCATCGGCCTGGCGACGTTCGGCGGCGACGCGCAGGTCGTGCTGCGACCGACGACCAACCGCAGCAAGCTCACGAAGGCCCTCGACTCAGTGCCGCTGCGCAACCGCACGACCCTCTTCGACGGCGTGGAGATCGCGGCCAAGGCGTTCGCACCCGGCGACGCCCGCCGCGCGATCGTGCTCCTCTCCGACGGCGCCGACACCGGTGGTTCGGCCGACGTCGACGACGCGTCGGGTGCGGCGCTCAAGGCAGGCGCGCCGGTGTTCTCGGTGTCGATGACCAGCGATGCCGACGAGCACCCCAAGGCCCTCGAGCAGCTCGGCAACGGCACGGGCGGCATGGTACGCACCGTCGCCGACGACGGCGACCTCGGCCAGCTCTTCTCCG
>JAOPYW010000228.1 GCA_025964405.1 Thermoleophilia bacterium
GAAGCTCCAGCCGGCCTCCGCTGCGGCTTCGCGGGTGAAAGCCTCCCCTGCGGCCACCCAGGACGAGCTGCCTGCCGCCGACGCCGCCCCGGCGTCGTGAAGCCGGCGCCCACCGGGGCGCCCCGGACCGGAATCGTCCGCACCGTTTCACGTGAAACGGTCTTGCTCCCCGTCCACGCCTGGCGGCTGATCAGCCGGTTCCTGCCTGCTCGATGCAAGTACTACCCCAGCTGCTCCTCCTATGCCCTGACCGCAATTCGACGCCACGGCGTGGTTCGCGGGGGCTGGATGGCCGTCTGGCGCGTCCTGCGCTGCAACCCCTGGTCACTGGGTGGAGTGGACCACGTCCCGCCCTGCCACGGCCACCACGCGGCCGAAAGCGGAAGCGTCCAGGAACACGATGCTGCGCCGCCATCCGGGAGTCTCTAGAGTCCCTGCCGTGACTCCCTTCTTGAGTGCCAGCATCCTTTCCCCGCTCGAACACGTGCTTCGCAACGTCCTCGAGTTCCTCGGCCCCGACCAGCTCGGCCTGTCCTGGGCGTGGTCGATCATCGCCCTGACCGTGGTGGTTCGGCTGATCATCCTGCCGATCACGGCCAAGCAGACCCGCTCGTCGTTGGCGATGCAGCGCCTGTCGCCGTACATCAAGCAGCTGCAGCAGAAGCACAAGGACGATCGAGTCGCGCTCAACGAGTCGATGATGGAGTTCTACCGCGACAACAAGGTGAACCCGCTGGCCAGCTGCTTCCCGCTGCTCATCCAGATTCCCGTGTTCCTGTCGCTGTTCTTCGTGCTCAAGCACTTCGGCGACGTTGCCCACACCGGCGACAACTTCTCGTTCCTGTTCGGCTTCGTGGATGACATCCGCCAGCAGATCAACAACGACAAGGGCTCGATCCCCGCGAACATGACCGGCGTCGGCTGGTTCCTGCTGGTCGTCTACATCGGCTCACAGATGCTGTCGACCGTCACCATGATGACGAGCCAGAATCCGCAGCAGAAGTACATGTTCCTGCTCCTGCCGCTCGTTTTCGCGATCTTCCTGCCCGCGTTCCCGATCGGCGTGGTGCTCTACTGGATCACCACGAACCTCTGGTCGCTGGGCCAGTACCTCGCGATCGTGAAGTTCTCCAAGGCCGATCCCGAGGTCGTGCTGCCCAAGGATTCGAAGGGCCGCAAGAAGGTCATAACCCCCAAGGGCGCGGCGAAGACCGTCCCTGCGAACAGCGCGAAGGGCGGCAGCACCACCAAGGCCGCCCCCCAGGCCCCAACGGCTGCCGCGCGGCGCAACAAGCGACGGAGGTAATGCGATGCCGGCCCAGCCGCTGAGCACGGAAGCAGTTGACGAGGTCCTCGACCTGGTCGCATCGTTCATGGAGGAGACGCTCGACGTCCTCGACGTGGACCCTGACACCGAAGTCGACCTCCGGTTCGAAGATGGACGGGTATACGGTGATCTCGACGGTGATGAGGACGACATCGCGTTGATCATCGGCCGTCGCGGCCAGACCCTCGACGCCGTGCAGTACTTGGTGAACGCGGTGGTGTCGACGAGCGTCGAGACTTCGGTGCATGTCGTGCTCGACGCACAGGGATACCGCAAGCGCCGCGCGAAGCAGCTCGAGAAGGACGCTGATCGTGCCGTGCAGGACGTCATCGACACCGGTCGGCGCATCGAGCTCGAGCCGATGACGAGTTCCGAGCGCAAGGTCATCCACAACTACCTCAAGGACCATCCAGAGGTAGCCACGATCTCCGCCGGCCGCGAGCCGAATCGACGCCTTGCCGTCGAACCGCGTCGCAATAACGCCTGATTTCGGCGCTGACGAACCGTTTCACGTGAAACCACTGCTCCAGCAATACGTCGCCGCCGTGCGCGGCGGCCCACATGGGCTGTTCTCCCGCGGCGATCTGGAGCGATTGGATGCCCATGCCCTGGACGGGGCCGCAGGCGCTCAGGCGCTCGCTGAGCGCGGCGTGGGCTCCTTGGTGGACATCGGCAGCGGTGGGGGTGTGCCCGGGCTGCCCTTGGCCATCGAACTCCCCGACGCCCACGTGCATCTCGTCGAGTCCCAGGGATGGAAGTGCGAGTTCCTCCTCGCGTGCGCCCGCGCGCTCGACCTCGACTCGAGGGTCACCGTGCACCAGTCGCGGGCCGAGGAAGCGGTCGCCACAATCGGCCGCGAGAGCCTGGATGCCGGTGTCGCCCGCGCGGTGGCGGCCCCCGGCGTCGTGGCCGAGTACCTGTCGCCGTTCGTGCGTGTCGGGGGAACGCTGCTCCTGTGGTCGACGACGGCCCAGGCGCAGGAGCTCGACCCCGAACCCGGCCGCCGCCGGTTGGGGCTCGGCGATGTCGAGGTCCTCCCGGTCGAATCCCCGTTGCGCGACTCGGCCGTCCTGATCGCATGGTCCAAGATTGCTCCGTGCGACGAAGCAATTCCGCGTCGAAATGGCGTAGCCGCGCGCAAACCACTCAAGTGACGTCCCAGCGGTGTGAATTGCGGGCACGTACGGCTGAGAGGCGCTGAGCGCCGTTTTCCGGCCGAAACGGCTGTCCCGGGGTGGTTGCCTCTGGAAATCGCTCCGAAATGCATGCGGACACCGCGCGAGGCGCTGACGGGGTGGAGCGTACGACGTAGGCGACGAGTCGGGCGCCGCGACTGCCATCTCCGGCGCCACTCGGGTGGTCGGTCGCGTGCGCGCGGCCCGCTCGCCCGTCCGTTCGCAGGCCGCGGCCCGTGCACTCGCCGCGGGGATCGGTAACCCCAGAGCTCGTTCCCAGCTCACCCTCGTGCGCGCGCCGACGCACGCGCCCACGCGTACGCGTCGCAGAGGCGCCCCGATGCGACGCACGTGCCGCGCGTGCGAGGGCTGCGTCCGACTCCCTCCTCAGAATTCTCGACATGGAACTCCCCGCTGCAACTTCATCCCCCAAGCGCGCTGGCCTCTCGATGCTCCTGGGTGCGCCCCAGCCGATCGCCGACGCCCCGACCGACGTCGCCACGACGACCGACGCCGTGCTGGCGCCGACGACGCGCCGCAAGGGCCGAGCAGTGAAGGCAGCAGCCGAGACCGGGCTGCTGCACCTCCGCCTCGATGACATCCATCGCAACGAGGCGCAGCCCCGCACGGTGTTCGACAGTGACGCGATCGTCTCGCTGGCCACGTCGATCGAGGCGTCGGGCGTCATCCAGCCGATCGCGGTGCGACGTCGCGCGGAGGGTGGTTGGCAGATCATCGCCGGCGAGCGTCGCTGGCTCGCGGCGCGGCGAGCCGGGCTGGCCACGATCCCCGCGGTCGAGCACGACACCGACGACCAGCAGACCCTCGTGCTGGCCCTCGTCGAGAACCTCGTGCGCGAGGACCTCTC
>JAOPYW010000235.1 GCA_025964405.1 Thermoleophilia bacterium
CAACGCGATGCGCGAGGTTGCTCGCCTGCGCGGCGTCTCGACCCGCGGTGACTCCAGCGACGGCATGCTGCTGACGGCGGAGGTCTCCGACGTCGACATCCAGTCGATCATCGCCGGTGCCGGAAGCGGCCCCGTGCTGACCGAGGGCGCGCTCGACGTGCCCGTCGCCGCCGCGATCATGCAGCGACCCGCCAGCTCGATGCGCAGCGAGGACCTGGTGCAGCTGCACGAGGAGCTGCGCTGGGCCGAGAGCAAGCTCATGCAGGCGTCGGAGCGACTGGCCGAGGCGCAGGAGGCCCAGCGCAAGGATCTCGTCGCGCTGGCCATCATGCGCCGTGAGCTGCTCGGCTCGTTCCTCGCGGAGCGACGCTGGCTCGAGGGTGGCATGCAGTACTTCAGCGACCAGCTCCCGACCTTCTCCTCCCGTGAGGTGGAACTCGCCGGGCTCGTCGAGAGCGGTGTGCGCACCGAGGGCGTCATCTTCGAACTGGCAGCCGTGCGCACCGAGCGCAAGCTGCTCGAGCTCGCGCTCGGCCAGTCGGTGGCACAGGTCGCACGCATCGACGACAACGAGGCGACCAGCGAGTTCCAGGTCGCCAGCGAGGCCTACGACCGTGATCCCGACGGCAACGCGATGCGCGAGGTTGCTCGCCTGCGCGGCGTCTCGACCCGCGCCCGCCGCGAGGCCCTGCGCCTGCAGGGCGATGCTCGCGAACTGCTCGAATCGCTCGACATCGTGGGCGGCATGGGTGAAGTCACCGCAGCCGCGGCCTTCCTCGCTGCCGAGTACGAGGGCGACAGCCGCAGCGCCGAGCGCATGCAGGCCGTTCGTGCAGCACAGGTCGAGCGGGAGCTGCGCGCCCTGCCCGAGCCCGAGGCCGACTGGAAGGCCGGTCTCAAGCACCCGGTGCAGTACATGCGAGCTCGTCGCACCACGCGCTAGTCGCAGGTCGACATCGAATGTCAGTCGGGGGAGAGCGCGAGGAGCGAGGGTCGTCCAGCTTGCTGGCATGACCGAGCGACGACGTGCGTCAGCGGAGCTGCTGCGCACGTGCGCGGCTCCCTTGCCGACTCCGCGGGCGAACGGGTTTCGCGCGGCGCCCAGCACCTACTCGACCGGCGCGACGTCCTCGGGACTGGCCGCAGCGGCGTCGGTCGACGAGCCGCCGGTCTCCTCCGCCGCCTGGTGGTCGGTGCACGAGGAGCCGACGTCGAGCAGGGCCATCTTGGCGTCGCAGCCGAGGTCGAGCACGGGCTCGGGCACGAAGGCGAGCACGAGCGTCGCGGCGGCGAGCAACACCCCGACGAGCGCGATCACCGGCGCACGGCCGGGGGTTCGCACGGGCGTGGCGGGCACGGGATGTGACGGCTCGCCCGTCATGACCTCATCCCGGGGATCACCGCTCTCATCGATCGCGACCGACGGGGCGGGTAGTGAGGCGGCGAAGGCTTCGGCCCGCGCCTCATCGGGCTGGTGCATGTAGAGCTCGACGAGGATCCGGAGGTAGTAGGCGAGGCTCACGACCGAGCCGAGCACCGCGACGAAGGCGAGCCAGGCGTAGCCGTGGTCGACCGCCGCGCCGAACAGCGCGAACTTCGAGAAGAAGCCCGCGGTCGGCGGGATGCCCGCGAGCGACAGGGCGCAGAGCGCCATGCCGAATGCCGGCAGCGCGACGAGCACGGAACGACCCTCGGGGATCCACCCGCGACCCGCGAGGTCGGCGAGCGTGGCATCGCGCCCCAGGTCGCGTTCGAGCACGAGCACGTAGGCGAACGCGCCGAGCGTCATCGCGCTGTAGACGATGAGCGCATAGACGAGTGCGGGGATGCCCGAGCCCTCCCACCCGACGAGGCCCACGAGCAGGTAGCCCGCCTGGGCGATCGACGAGTAACCGAGCAGGCGCTTGAGATGGGTCTGGATGAGCGCACCGACGTTGCCGACGACGATGCTCGTCACGGCGATGCCGGCAACGACGGGCACCCAGGCGTCTGACTCGGGAGCGAACGACGTCGTCAGCACGCGGGCGAGCACGAGGAACGCCACCGACTTGGTCGCGGTCGACATGAACGCGGTCACGGGAGTGCCAGCACCTTCGTAGACATCGGGCGTCCACCAATGCATGGGCGCTGCGCTCACCTTGAAAGCGAGGCCGCCGAGCACCATCGCGGCGCCCGTCCAGACGAGCACGCCGCGATGCGAAGCCTCGGCGACTCCGGCGATGTCGAACGTGCCGGTCGCGCCATAGACGAGCGCCGTGCCGTAGAGCAGGATCGCGCTCGAGAGGCCGCCGAGGATGAGGTACTTGAGCCCCGACTCGAGCGATGCGGCGCGCTCGGCGTCGAGCGCGCAGAGCACGTAGAGCGCGATCGAGAACAGCTCGAGGCCGACGAACAGCGAGACGAACGAGCCCGCGGCGACGAACAGGCCCATGCCGCAGACGGCCGAGAGCACGAGCGCGTGGAACTCACCGTGGCGGCCGTCGTCGCTCCGCCCACGCGCACCGAACACCACCGCGATGAGGGCGGAGCTGAGCGCGATGATGCGGCCCACGTTCGCGAGCTCGTCGGAATCGACCTGGCCGTTGAACGCACCGTAGGTCGTGACGTGGAACCGGGCGATGGTGAAGCCGAGGGCGATCGCGAGGGTGAGCAGCGACAGCACGAGCACCGTGCCGCGCACCTTGGCACCCTTGCCGAGACCGATGAGCAGCACGAGCATCGCGCCGACGGCGGTGATCAGTTCGGGCCCGATCGCGAGCCACTGGAGTTCGGGCTTCGGAATCATTCGGCTTCCTCGCTTGCCCTGACGCTGGGCTCGACGGCATCTGCAGCGACCAGCGGGTCGGCACTCGTTCGAATCTCGACGGGCGGCTGGTTCATCGCGCGGCGCGCGACGTTGGGCCACACGCTCAGGGCGAGCAGCACGAGCACCACCGGCAGCACGAGCCACAGCTCGCGCCCTCGGAGGTCACCGCCGAAGCGCGTCGACGCCTCGGCCGAGTCAGCAGCGGTCGTCTCCGAGGAGGAGAACAGGCCGCCTGCGATGAGGCGGAGCGCGTACATCGCAGCGAGCACGACGGCGAGTGCGCCGATGGTCGCGACGAGCGGACCACTCACGTCACCGCGGAAGGCACCGGCCAGGATGAGCAGCTCCCCCGCGAAGCTCGACGCGCCGGGCACGGCCAGGGTCAGCATCGTGAGCACGAGCGCGATCGACAGCAGGCGCGGGCGGCCCGTGCCGAGCGCGCCGAGTCGCGCGAAGGTGCGCTCGCCGGTGCGGGTCTCGATGATGCCGATGAGCAGGAACATGCCGGCGCTGATCAGGCCGTGGTTGAGGGTCTGGAGGTAGGCGCCACTGAGCGCCTGGCGACCACCGTCACCCGTGAAGCTCATGAGCCCGAGGACGATGAGCCCCATCTGGGCGAGCGACGAGTAGGCGACCACGCCGCGCAGGTCGGGCTGGCGGAAGGCGGCGAGCGACCCGTAGATCAGGGTCGCGAGGGCGCCCCAGGTCAGCGCCGTGCCCCAGCCGCCCTCGAGCAGGTGCGGGAAGAGCGGGAGCACGATCACGAAGAACCCGAAGAACGCCGCCTTGGAGATGAGCCCGGAGAGCACCGCGGTGACCTCGATCGGGGCCGTTCGGTAGGTCAGTGGCATCCAGCCGTGGAAGGGGATGAGCGGTGCCTTGATCGCGAAGGCGAGCACGAACGATGCGAGCACCCACCACTGCAGGTGGAGGTCGCCGTTGCTGGCGAGGTCGGCGAGCAGCGGCAGCGAGAACGTGTGGGCGCTGTCGCCTGCTGCTCCGGCGCCCTTCGCGATCGCCTGGTTGGCGGCGTGACCCACGCCCAGCACGCCGACCAGCATCGGCAGGCTGCCGAGCAGCGTGTAGATGAACATCGTGAGCGTCGCCTTCACGCGATGCTCGCCGCCCCACACGCCGACGAGGATGAGCAGCGGCACGAGCATGAGTTCGAACAGCACGTAGAACAGCACGAGGTCACGCGCGACGAACAGGCCCGTGATGGCGGCTGCGGTGATCCACAGCAGGCCGTGCATCGGCGCGGGGCGCTCGCGATCCGCCCACCACGTGAACATGGTGGCGCTGACGGTCACCAGTGCCGTGAGCGCAGCGAGGCCGAGCGCGGCCCAGCCGACCGCGACGTGGAACTGCACGCCGAACTGCGGGAACCAGTCGTAGCACTGCGCCAGCACGGCGTGCGAGCCGTTGCCGGCGACCTGCTGCTCACACGACGGGAGTGCGCTCGAACCGAACGCCTCCTGGAAGCGGTGCAGCTGGATGCCGGTCACGGTGAGCAGGAGCGCCTGCGCCAGGAAGGTCACGAGCGACGTGATCGCCGCAGCGCGGCGGGTCAGCATCGACATCGCCACGAGGCCGCCGGCCGCGGGGACGATGATCATGAGCGTCGGTAGTGAGAATGCGTGGTCGCCCATGCCGGTCAGCTGCCCTTCACCCAGAGGAATGCGACGACCACCGCGACGAACGCGACGCCGGTGCCGAAGGCGTAGACGCGCAGGAGGCCCGACTGGGCAGCTCCCACGATGCGACTGCCGTCACGGAAGGCCACCTCGACCTCGTCGAACGTCGCGGCCGTGGCAGCCGTGTCGAGCGTCGCCGTCGTGCTCGCGATGCCCTGCACCGGTCGAGCGACGGTGGCGTCGTAGAACGCGTCCCAGCCGAAGGCGCGCTGGAACACGCGCTCCAGGCGCGGGAATCGCGTGCGCATCGAGCTCGTCGTCGTGCGACCCCAGATCAGCCACGCGCCGAGGATGCCCAGGAAGGCGGCGCCGAGGCCGACGGTCAACGCGAGCAGCCAGTTCTTCGCGGTGCTGAACTCGACCGCCTCGAGCGCCTCGCGGGTCGGCGCGGCATGCGCGCCGTGGAGGAAGTCGCCCGGGATGTTGGTCACGCCCGGGATGCCGATGAGGCCCCCCACGAGGGTCAGCAGGCCGAGCACGGCGACCGGCCAGAACATCGACTTCGGTGCCTCCCCGTGCTCGTTCGTCGCGTGGCCGTGGTGCATGACCTGGCCGCGGCCGTACTGCTCGACGAGCTCACTCGGCTGGCCATGGAAGACGAGGAACACGAGCCGGAATCCGTAGAGCCCGGTGAGGATGGCGCCGGCGACGGCGAGGCCGTAGACCGCGTAGCTCCAGCCGCCGTACACGTCACCCGACGCGAGCAGGAACCCGAGGATCTCGTCCTTCGAGAAGAACCCCGCGAACGGGATCACGCCCGCGAGCGCGAGGGAGCCCGCGAGGAAGAGCAGGTAGGTCTTCGGCATGTACTTCTTGAGGCCGCCCATGCGGCGGATGTCCTGCTCGTCGGCGAGCGCGTGGATGACCATGCCCGCGCCGAGGAAGAGCAGCGCCTTGAAGAACGCGTGCGTCATCAGGTGGAACATCGCCGCCTGGTACGCGCCGATGCCCGCCGCGACGAACATGTAGCCGATCTGGCTCATCGTCGAGTACGCGATCACGCGCTTGATGTCGGTCTGCGCGAGCGCCGTGAAGCCCGCCATGAGCAGGGTCAGGCCGCCGATCACGACGATCAGCTCCTGCGCATGGATCGAGAGGTCGAAGATGGGGTGCAGTCGGGCGATCGCGTAGACGCCGGCGGTGACCATCGTCGCCGCATGGATGAGCGCCGACACTGGGGTCGGACCCTCCATCGCGTCAGGCAGCCAGGTGTGCAGGGGGAGCTGTGCACTCTTCGCGAGCGCGCCTCCCAGCAGGAGCGCGCAGATGCCGAACGCCATGCCCGAGTTGTTGGCGACGTGGTTCGGCAGCTCGGCGAACACCCGCGTGAAGCCGAGCTCGCCGCTCTCGCGGAACACGAGGAAGAGCCCGAGCATGATCGACACGTCGCCGATCGCATTCACGATGAACGCCTTCTTGGCGGCCGCGGCCGCGGTCGGGCGGTCGTGCCAGAACCCGATCAGCAGGTAGCTCGCCATGCCGACGAGGCCCCACCCGATGAGCAGGAAGACGAGGTTGCCCGCGAGCACCAGCGTGAGCATCGAGAACACGAACAGGTTGAGGTACGCCATGAAGCGGCGCTTCTGCGGGTCGCCCGCCATGTAGCCGAGCGAGTAGATGTGGATGAGCAGGCCGACGCCCGTCACCACGAGCAGCATCCAGATCGAGAGCGGGTCGACGTAGATGTCGAAGTCGACGTGGAACCGTCCGCTCGACAGCCAGGTGAATGCCTTCGACACGACCGCGTGCTCGCGGTCGTCGGCGTTCCACTTGAGCAGCGTCAGGGCGGCGCATGCGAACGAGACGACCATCGCGAACACCGACACGAACCCGGCCGCGCGCACGGGCAGGCGCGATCCGCCGAGCAGGATGACCAGCACGCCGGCGAGCGGTGCGAGGTAGGCGAGCCATGCGTGGAATGCGATGCCCATCAGCCGTGCAGCTCCGTCATGTCATCGGTGTCGAGCTCGCGACGCAGGTGGCTCAGCGCGACCACGATGCCGAGGCCGACGACGACCTCGCTCGCGGCGATCGCCATGACCATGATCGCGAAGACCTGTCCGTCGTGGGCGCCGTGCACGCGGGAGAACCCGACCAGCGCCAGGTTGGCGGCGTTGAGCATGATCTCGATCGAGAGCAGCACGACGAGCGCGTTGCGGCGCAGCAGCACGCCGGCCGCACCGATCGCGAAGAGCACGCCACTGAGGGCCACGAACCATTCGGGTGAGACCGTCATGATGCGGGCTCCTTTCCGCCGTCGGCGTCAGCGGCGGTGTCAGTGCGGGGAGCGGTGGGCGCCGTGCGACGCGTGCGACGCAGCTCGGCCTCGGCCGAGGCGTGCACCGCCTTCTGCTGGTCGGCGCTGCGGGTCTGCATGAGCTTGCGCATGCGGTCGTGGCGGGCGCGGCCGGTCAGGCCGAGCACGATGCCGCCGATCGCGGCGACGAGCAGCACGAGGCTGGTGACCTCGAACTCGAGCAGGTAGTCGGTGAGGAACGTCTCGCCGATCGCCGAGGGCGTACCGAAGTCATGGCCTGCCGCCGTGTCGGCGAGCTTCGAGACCGTGTCGGGGAAATCGCTGCCGATGATCACGCCGACGAGGATGCCGCCGAGGCCGAGCACCGTCAGGAGCGCGAACGGCCACACGAGCTTCGCGCGACGACGATCGGAGAACACCTCGCGACGGTCGCCCAGGTAGGCGATGACGAAGAGGAAGAGCACGACCACCGCTCCCGCGTAGACCAGCACCTGCGCGAGCGCCACGAAGGGCTGGTCGAGCATGAGGTAGAGCACGCCGAGCGAGACGAAGTTGAGGAGCAGGCTGAGCGCCGACACGAACGGGTCGCTCGCGCTCACGACCACGATCGCGCCGATGACCGCGGCGAGCGCGAACAGGGCGAAGAGCGCGACCTCGAAGATCGAGCCGGGCACGTCGAAGTTGATGCCGCCGGCGACGAGGAAGGCGGAGGTCATGACTTCCCCTTCCGGCCGGTCGGGTCGGTTCCGGAGCGCTCGCCCGACTCGCGGGCGACGGTCTCCTCGAGCCACACCGGCAGTGCCGAATCGAGGCCGTCTCCGTCGAGCGTCACGGCGCGGCGGTTCATGCCGTAGCGATCGCTCGTGGGCGGATCGGCGAGCAGCATCGACTTGGTGTAGATCATCTGGTCGCGGTTGAGGTCGGCCAGCTCCCAGTCGTTGCCGAGCGTGATCGCGTCGAACGGGCACGCCATCTCGCAGTAGCCGCAGAAGATGCAGCGGCTCATGTTGATCTCGTAGACCGTCGCGTAGCGCTCACCGGCTGACACGCGGTTGTCATCGGTGTTCTCGTCGGCGACCACGCGGATGCAGTCGGCCGGGCATGCGGCGGCGCAGAGCGAGCAGCCGACGCACTTCTCGAGCCCGTTGGCGTGGCGGTGCAGCTTGTGGCGACCGCGGAAGCGCGGCATCACGGGGTGCTTGACCTCGGGATACTGCTCGGTGATGTTCTTGCCGAAGAACGCACGCAGCGTCGTGGCCATGCCGACGCTCGTGTTCTTGGTGCCGCGGAAGACTCCGGTGATCGGTCGCATCAGCCCTTACCCCATCCCTGACTGACGATCGTGGCGGTGACGAGCACCTGCAGCGTGGCGAGCGGGAGCATCGCCTTCCAGCCGAAGCGCATCAGTCGGTCGTAGCGCAGGCGCGGCAGGGTCGCGCGGATCCAGATGAACAGGAAGATGAAGAACGCCATCTTGACGAGGAACGAGCCGAGGGCGATGAGCGGCGCCATGCTGAGGCCGCCGAGCATCACGCCGGCCGGGTCGTCGAGGCCGGGCACCGACGTGCCGCCCAGGAAGAAGGTGACGCCGATGCCGGAGATCGCGAGCAGGTGGAGGTACTCGGCGTTCGCGAAGGCGGCGTAGCGCAGGCCGCCGTACTCGGTGTGGAAACCGCCGACCAGCTCCTGCTCGGCCTCGGCGTGGTCGAACGGGGCACGGTTCGCCTCCGCGAGCGCGGCGAGGAGGAAGAGCCCGAACCCGAGCGGTGCCCACACGATGAACCACGGGTGCCAGGAACCCATCGACCAGCCGAGGTGGCCGGATGCGATGTCGGTCATCGAGAGCGAGGAGGTCATCATGAGCACCGGCAGCATCGCGAGGGTCAGCGTGATCTCGTAGGAGATGAGCTGCGCACAGGCGCGGAGCGCGCCGAGCAGTGCGTACTTGGAGTTCGAGGCCCAGCCGCCGACGATCACGCCGTAGCCGCCCAGTCCGTTCATCGCGAGCGCGAACAGCACCGCCACGTTGAGGTCGGCCGCCATGAAGGGCGGCGTGTGCCAACCGAAGAGGTTCCAGTCCTCCTGGCCGAACGGAATCACCGCGAACACCGCGAGCGCACAGAAGAGCGTGAAGATCGGCGCGGCGAGGTGGAGCACCTGGCTCACCTGGCGGGGCGCGAAGTTCTCCTTGCGGATGAGCTTGAGCAGGTCGGCGATCGGCTGCAGCAGGCCGAACGGGCCCACGCGGTTCGGGCCGAGCCGGTACTGGAAGAACGACAGGAGGCGTCGCTCGATCCACGTCATCATGGCGAAGACCACCATGATCAGGTTGCCGATCAGGAAGGCCTTCAGGAACAGCTGGATGATGCCCCAGATCGTCACGTCGCGGCCCCTTCCGGAGCTGCGTCGAGCGCAGCGGCGCCATCGGCGACCGCGCCCACGATGCGCGCGACGTGCCACCCGGTGCGACCGGGCGCGAGGCCCGGCGTGCCTGCGTGGATGCGGGCGTGCCCAGCCGTCAGGCGGGTGCTCGTCGCGATCGTGACCTCGAGCTCCGTTCCGCCGTCGACGACGATGCGCGCGACGTCGCCGCGACCGAGTCCGAGCGCCCGGGCGTCGGTGCGGTTGAGCATCAATCGCGCGGTGGCGCGGAGGAATTCCATGGCCGGTGCGTACGCCACCTCGGGTGCGTCGTAGAGGAACGGCGCGACGAACAGCGCGAGTTCACCGTCGCCGACCGAGACCGCGTCATCGCGCACGTCGCGCACCGGCGCCGGCGCGCCGCCCGCAACGCCGAGCACGCCACCCGGCGTGATCTCGCCGTGCGTCGCGACCGGGAAGTTGCCTGGGTTCGCTGCTGCGAGCTGTCGGTAGGCGCTGGCCGCGCTCGACGAGACCGTCGCGCCGAGGCGGCGTGCGAGCCCGGCGATCCACTGCGTGGGCGCGCGCACGCCGTCAGGTGCGGCTGCACCCACGGTCAGGCGCTGGAGGCGGCCCTCGAGGTTGACGAGCGTGCCGTCCTGCTCCGCGTGCGCCGCACCCGGGAAGACCAGGTCCGCGGCTCCGTGGAGCGGGGAGGGGAGCGTGTCGACCGCGACGACCCACGCCGCCTTCTTGATCGACGGGCCCCACTGCTCGAGCGGCACGTAGCGGTTGGGATCGACTCCCATGTAGACGACGCCGCCGCGATGGGCGAACACGTCAGCCCATTCGATCGTCTCGACGCCGAGTGCGGCGAGGCCGCGGGCGTTCGACGTGGCGGGAATGGCAAGGAAGCCACTCCCCGCGCGCGGGAAGTCGAACGTCTGCGCGATGAGTTCGAGCGATTCGACGCTCAGCTCGCCGTCGCGGTAGACCACGATGCCGGGCTGCTCGGCGGCAGCGTCGCTCGTTGCCTTCGCGATGCGGGCGCAGAAGTCGGCGACCCAGGCATCCTGCGTGCCGGGTGCGACGAACTCGTGGTGGGCGCCCGACTGCTCGAGGCGCGTGCCGCCGATGCCTGCGACCGTCACGCTCGCACCGCGGTTCGCGGCCTTGCGCAACCACAGGTCGAGGGCGGGTGCCACGTCGAGCAGGTCGGCGTCGCCGAGCACCAGCACGTGCTGCACGTCGGCGAGGTCACCGATGGTGGCGGTGTGCTGCGGGAGCGCGGCGCTCGCACCGGGCACCGCCGCCACGCGTCCACCGGTCTGCGCGGCGAGCTGCTGCACGGCCCAGACCGTCTCGAGGGTCTCGGTGCCGGAGAGCAACCACAGCTCAGGGCTCGACGCCGTGGCGAGCTTGTCGTGCAGCCACTCGAGCGCGACCTCGGTGCTCGGCTCGCTCACGGGACGGTTGCCGACCGGGCGATCACGGTTGGTGCGCACCTGCGGCCGCGTGATGCGGGCGGGTCCGTACATCGACACGTACGAGAAACGCGTGCGGTCGTCGATCCAGCCGAGGTCGACGCCGGTGTTCTCACGCGCGAGCACGCGCACCACGCGGCCCTCGCGGACGGTGTTCGAGATGTTCGTGCCGACGGGATCCCATCCAGCGATGGAGGGGTGATCGGGTGCTTCCCACGGACGCGCCTGGAAGCGGTACTGCGTCGAGGTCAGGGCGCCCACGGGGCACAGCTCGATGACGTTGCCCGAGTGGTGGCCCTCGTACGGGCGACCCTCGAAGGTGGCGATGACGGTGCTCGCGCCACGCTGGCGCGGGATGAGCTGCAGGTCTTCGGAGACCTCCGCGCTGAAGCGCGTGCAGCGGTAGCAGAGGATGCAGCGCTCGCGGTCGAGCGCGATGAGCGGCGAGACCGGGATCGGCTTGTCGTTGACGCGCTTGATCGCGTCGAAGCGCGACACGCCGGGACCCCAACGGAACGCCTGGTCCTGGAGTGGGCACTCGCCGCCCTTGTCGCAGACGGGGCAGTCGAGCGGGTGGTTGACGAGCAGGAACTCGAGCACCGCCTCCTGCGCCTCGCGGGCGCGGTCACTCACCGTGGAGACGACCATGCCGTCGCGCACGCCGGTGGCGCAGGCGGCCTGCAGCTTCGGCACGCCCTCGATCTCGACGAGGCACATGCGGCATGCGCCGACGGGCGGCCCGATGCGCGGCTCGTAGCAGAACACGGGGATCTCGACGCCCAGCTCGGCCGCCGCTTCCACGAGCCCGGTGCCGGCGGGTACCGTGACGTCGGTACCGTCGATGCTCAGGGTGACGGTCGACATCAGGCTTCCTCGTCTCCGGCGGCGCCCGCGGTCGATGCGACGGCGCCCGACGCGAGCGGCGTGAAGGACTTGCGCGACAGGCCCGTGCCCATCCACGTCACGCCCGGCTTGGCGACGCTCGCAGCGGCAACCGTGCGGGATGCGATGTCGTTGAGCGAGGAGCTCGCCGGTGGCACGAAGCCCGGCTCCAGGTAGCGGTCGAAGTCACTGCGGAATGCGTCGATGTAGCTGTTGACGGCCATCGCCATCGAGTCGCCGAGCGGGCACAGGCAGTTACCGATGATGCGCTCGCCGATCGAGTACACGAGGTTGATGTCGTCGGGGCGCGCTTCGCAACCCACGATGCGGGTCAGCACGTCGACGGTCCACTTCGTGCCCTCGCGGCACGGCGTGCACTTGCCACAGCTCTCGTGACGGTAGAACTCCGCAACGCGCAGCGCGAGCTGGGCCATGCAGGTCTCCTCGTCGATGACGATGACCGAGCCGGAGCCGAACATCGAGCCCGCCGCGACGATCGAGTCGTAGTCGAGCAGGGTGTCGAGCTGGTCTGCCGTGAGGATCGGCGTGGACGAGCCGCCCGGGATGATCGCCTTGAGCTTGCGGTTGCCGAGCATGCCCCCGCCGAGCTCCTCGACGAGCACGCGCATCGGCTTGCCGATCTCCATCTCGTAGTTGCCGGGCCGATTGACGTGGCCCGAGAGCGACATCATGCGCGTGCCGGCGCCGGTGCGTTCGATGCCCTTGGCGGCGTAGGCCGCGCCGCCCATGCCGAGGATGCGCGGCAGCGTCGCCAGCGTCTCGACGTTGTTGACCAGCGTCGGCGACTCGTACAGGCCTGACACGGCGGGGAACGGCGGCTTCACCGTCGGCTGGCCGCGGTAGCCGTTGAGCGACGACAGCAGCGCCGTCTCCTCGCCACAGATGTAGGCGCCGGCGCCGCGGTGCACGATGACTTCGCAATCCCAGCCCGAGCCAGCGATGTTCTCGCCCACCAGGCCCTTGGCCCGGGCCTGCTCGACGGCTTCCATCAGCACCAGGGCGGGTTCGTAGTACTCACCGCGGATGTAGATGAAGGCGTGGTTCGACCCGATCGTCTTCGCGGCGATGAGGCAGCCTTCCACCAGCATGTGGGGGAGGCGCTCGATGAGCTCGCGGTCCTTGAAGGTGCACGGCTCCGACTCGTCGGCGTTGCAGACGACGTACTTCGGCTTCGGGTTGTCCTGCGGGATGAAGCTCATCTTGAGGCCGGTCGGGAAACCCGCACCGCCTCGACCGCGGATGTTCGAGGCCTTGATCTCATCGATCAGCTCGGAGCCCTGCATCGTGAGGGCGCGCTTGAGCTGCTCGTACCCGCCGGCCGCGACGTAGTCGTCGACGCCCTGCAGGTGCTCCCGATCGCCGAGGGCCTGCCAGAGCACGGTGTCGCCGACGGGGCCGTGGGCTCCGGGCTTGGTCTTCGGTACAGCGGGACGCTGCGGGGAGGAAGATGCCATCAGACCTGGCCCTCGCCTTCGGCAAAGCCGTGGTCGGTCGCCTTGAGTT
>JAOPYW010000003.1 GCA_025964405.1 Thermoleophilia bacterium
GCAGGCCACTGCGATCAGGTGCGCCGACCCGGCCGCGCTCCCGCCCAGCTGCGAGGTACCGAACCCGCAGGTGTCGTCCGACCACGTCGGATGGGCCTACCTGAGCTTCTACTCGTGCGGCTCCTACGAGTGCGAGCGCCAGACGGCGTGGGCGTGGACCACGACCGGATGGTCGCCGACGTCACTGGGCCGCGGCTGGGTCTACCTGAGCCCCTACAGCGGCCAGTGGCGCTGGGCCTGGCGCCAGTCGACCGGTTGGGTCGCGATCTACGGCGGACGCCTGACGAAGCGCGAGACCAGCAGCAACTGGTACCCGAGCGCCGGATGCCCGCAGTGCCAGTAACGCGCGCCGCAGGCGTGCCGACGTCGCGTGGCCTAGCCGATGAACGCGGCTTCGTCCCAGGTCTCGAGTGAGCGACGCAGGTGCGCGAGGAACTGCACGGCATACGCGCCGTCGATGATGCGGTGGTCGTAGCTGAGGCACAGGTTCATCATCGAGCGGATCGCGATCGAATCGGCCCCGTCGGCGTCGGTCACGACGACCGGGCGCTTCACGATGGCCTCGGTGTCGATGATCGCAACCTGCGGCTGGTTGATGATCGGCGTGCCGTGGATGGCGCCGAAGATGCCCGGGTTGGTCAGCGTGAACGTGCCGCCCGAGACGTCGTCGGGGCGCAGCTTCTTCGTGCGGGCGCGGGTCGCGATGTCGTTGACGCCCCGCGCGATGCCGACGAGGTTCTTCTCCTCGGCGTGCTGCAGCACGGGCACGATCAGGCCCTGGCCCTCGTCGAGCGCGACGGCGATGCCGAGGTTCACGTAGCTCTTCACCACGGCACTCTCGCCGCGGATCTCCGAGTTGATGAGCGGGAAGTGCGCGATCGCATCGATGAGCGCGCGGATCACGAAGTGGGTGAACGTGACCTTCACGCCCCACTGCTGCTGCATGTCGTTCTTCACCCGGTTGCGCAGGTTCACCACGCGGGTCATGTCGACTTCCATCGTCGACGTGACGTGCGGCGACGTGTGCACCGACTCCACCATGTGGCGGGCGATGGCCTTGCGCATCGGGTTGAACGGCACGACGGTCTCGCCACCGACGAACGGCTGCGGGGCGGGAGCTGCAGGTGCAGCCACCGCGGACGCCGGCGCTGCGGCCGGGGTCGCGACCGGAGCCGGGGCCGCTGCGGCGGGAGCTGCCGGGGCGGCCGGCGCGGCGGCGGGTGCGCCACCGTCGAGGTACGCGAGGATGTCCTTCTTCGTCACGCGTCCACCACTGCCGGTGCCGGGCACGAGCGACGGGTCGATGCCCTGCTCGTCCGCGATGCTGGCGACGACGGGCGACACGAAGCGGCCGGGCACCGAGCCGGATGCGGGGGCAGCGGCCGGAGCGGCCGCCGGAGCCACGGGTGCCGGGGCGGCGGGCGCCACCGTCTCGGTCGGCGCGGGCGCGGCAGGCACCTCTTCGCGCAGCTCGGGAGCAGCAGGAGCCGGGGCCGCGGCTGCGGGAGCAGCTCCACCCTCACCACCGACCTCGATCTCGGCGAGCTTGACGCCCACGTCGACCGTCTCGCCCTCCTCGACGAGCAGCGCCGTGACGATGCCGGTCACCGGGCTCGGCACCTCGGTGTCGACCTTGTCGGTCGAGATCTCGAGCAGCGTCTCGTCCTTCTCGATCGTGTCGCCCACGGCCTTGAGCCAGGTCGAGATGGTGCCCTCAGAGACCGACACGCCCATCTGGGGCATGACGACGTCGACGATGGTTCCGGTTGCCATGGTGGTGATTCCTTGGTGGTCGTGATGTGGGACGAGCGCGCGCGGGGGTGGTACCCGAGCGTCAGTATGCCGAAAGCTCGCGAACTGCAGTGATGACGTCCTCCACCTGCGGAAGGACGACCTTCTCGAGCACGGGCGAGAACGGGATCGGCGAGTCGAGCGTCGCGACGCGCTTCACGGGGCCGTCGAGGGTCTCGAACAGCTCCTCCATGATGCGCGCCGAGATCTCGGCACCGAAGCCGCCCGTGCGCGTGTCCTCGTAGAGCACGATGCACTTGGAGGTCTTGGTGACACTCGTGGCGATCGCGTCGAAGTCGAGCGGCGAGATGGTGCGCATGTCGAGCACCTCCACGTCGATGCCCTCCTTGGCGAGCTGCTCCGCCGCGTCGGTCGCCGTGTGCACCATCGCGCTCCAGGCGATGATCGTGATGTCGGCACCCTCGCGGGCGACGCGCGCCTTGCCGAACGGGGTCGAGTAGTTGCCTTCCGGCACCTCGCCCTTGATGCGGCGGTAGAGGTTCTTGTGCTCGAAGAAGAGCACGGGGTTCGGGTCGCGGATCGCCTCGATCATCATGCCCTTCGCGTCTTCCGGCGTCGCCGGCAGCACGACCTTGAGGCCGGGCACGTGCGCGAAGTAGCCGTCGTACATCTGCGAGTGGAACGGGCCACCCGAGAAGCCGCCGCCACAGGGCAGGCGCACGACCATGGGGATCGGCGTGCCCATGCGGTAGTACTGCTTGGCCGAGACCGTGGTCAGGTGGTCCCACGCGCACGACACGAAGTCGGCGAACTGCATCTCGGCCACCGGGCGCATGCCGCCCAGCGCCGCGCCGGTCGCGGCGCCGACGATCGCGGTCTCCGACAGCGGGGTGTCGAGCACGCGCCACTCGCCGAACTCCTCCTGGAGGCCGGCCGTCACCTTGAAGGCGCCGCCGTACTGGCCCACGTCCTCGCCGAGGATGAAGACGCGCTCATCGCGCCGCATCTCGTCGCGGAGGCCCTCGCTGATCGCCTGGAGGTACGTCATTACTGCCATGTCAATGTCCTTTCGGGGGAGCTGAACTCGAACCGTCTACCGATGTCCGTGCGGAATCAGTGGTGGGGCGTGTCGAGCTCCTCGGGGCTGGCGTAGACGCCGGTCGCGGCGGTGCTGGGGTCGGGCTCGGGGCTCGCCTCGGCCTTCTCGAGCTGCTCCACCAGGAAGCGCTTCACGCCCGAGCGGATCTCCTCGTCCTCGTCCTCGGTCATGCCGCTGTCGAGCAGGAACCGGCGGGTACGCTCGATCGGATCCTTCGCGGCCCAGGTCTCGAAGTCTTCCTTCGGCACGTACGAAGCGTCGTCGTGCACGGCATGGCCCTCCATGCGGAGCGTCACGCACTCCACGATCGTCGGGCCGCCACCGTTGACGGCCTTCTCGCGGGCGGCCGCCACGGCCTCGTACACCGCGAGGGCGTCGGTGCCGTCGACCACGACGTTCTCGATGCCGTAGCCCTTGGCGCGGTCGGAGGGGTGCTCGGTGTTGTAGCCGAGGTTGCCCGGGGTCGAGTAGGCCCACTGGTTGTTGTCCATGATGAACACCACCGGCAGCTTGCGAACGGCCGCCATGTTGACGCCCTCGTGGAAGTCGCCGCGCGCCGAGGCGCCGTCGCCCGACCAGGCGAAGGCGCAGCGGTCACGCTCGCCCTTGATCTTGTAGCTGAGCGCGAGGCCCACGCCGACGGGCAGCATGGCGGGCAGGTGGCTGACCATGCCGACGATGCCGAGCTTGATGTCGCCGATGTGCACGTTGCCGTCGCGACCCTTGGTCGGGCCACCGACGCGACCCATGTACTGGGCGAACACCCGCCACGGCTCGAGGCCGCGCTGGATGTGCACGCCCATGTCGCGCTGCAGCGGGCCGAGGTGGTCCTGCGGCTTCGAGGCGAAGGAGACGCCGACGGCAGCTCCCTCATTGCCGCGACCGGTGTAGAACGATCCGGGGATCTTGCCCTGGCGGAAGAGGATGTGGCCACGCTCCTCGATGCCGCGCGTCACGAGCATGTCGCGGTACATCTGCACCGCGTCCTCGCGATCGAGGCCGAGGTCGCGCAGGCGCGTCTTGGGATTTTCGGATGCGGCAGTCGCCATGGGGGAGCTCCTCGTTCGACGGCCGTTGCTACCACACGCACCTGCGCGGGCGCGACCGTGCCGCGAACCTACCGCACCGCCGCCGTCTGCGCGACGCCCTGCAGGGTGATGGCCCAGCACCCACGGAAGACGAAACGGGCCCCGACCGAAGTCGGAGCCCGTTCGCGTGCGAGGGGAGGGGTGCACTGTGGCATGTGACCTCGAGCAGCCAGGACCGTCAGGAGACTGCTCGCACGCCGGGTGTTGCGGTGACGGCTGGAGACCGTCGGGGGGAGGGGAACGCTTGTGTGGGGTGGGGCGCCGGGTCGGCGCTACGCGACCCAGGCCTTGGCATCGGGCACGACCTTGCGCGCGAGGATGACCTTGGTACCGGCCGGCACGCTGTCGCCGGTGATGCCCGGGTTGAGCTTCCGGATCTCGGCGGGCGTCGTGTAGAAGCGCTTGGCCAGCATGGCGATCGTGTCGCCCGACTTGGCGTTGTAGTGGCCGGTCTTCGCCTGGCCGGGGGCTGCGAGGTGCGAGCCGTGCTTGGCGACGACCCAGCTCTTCCACTTGCCCTTCGGCGCGGCCTTGGCCTTCGCCTTCGACTTCGCGGGTCCATTCGCCGCTCCCGGCGCCGTCGTGTCGGGCGTGGTGACCGGGTCGCCGACCGGCGTCGCGGCCTGCTGCGCAGCCAGCGCCTCGTTGTAGGCCGCCGTCTGTGCCTTCGCGGTCTTCATGCCGGTGAAGATGCCCACGATGCCACCGACCGCTGCGCCGATGAGCGCGGTGATCGCGAAGCCGGCGATGCCACCGGCGAAGGCCCGCGGCAGGAGCGAACCGAGCAGCGGGATCTTGCTGAGCATGCCGAGCAGGCCCTTGCCCGCCACGGCCGCCGCGCTGCCGGCCGCCTTCGAGCCGAGCGAACCGATGAGGCCGCCCAGGCCGGGAATCTTGGTGAGGAAGGGACCGAACTGCTTGAGGCCCATGGTCACCGATGCGCCGGTGAGTGCACCCTTGAGCACCGCCTGCAGGATGATCTTGGTGCTGTTCGGCGGCTGCTGCACCGCGGCTGCACCCATCGATGCGTCGCCGGCCGGGCCGGTCGCGCTGCCGGTGGCGTCACCGGCGGCGGCGGTCGGGGCTGCGGCAGCGGTGGCTGCGGCGGGGGCTGCGGCTGACGAGCTCGTCATGGCCAGCGTCTGCTGGTTACGAAGCTGCGAAATGTCTCCGGCAATCGACATGCTGTTCTCCTCCAGATGCTCGTCGGCTCTCCACTTCCGACGGGCGATGCACGTTGTACACCTGCTCATCCGGTCAGGGCGCTCGGCGGTCGGCAGGTTCGGAGGGTCGGGGGCCGGGGTGGGCCACGGGGAGGCCAGCGACGGCCACGGGGCGCGATGACCCGAATCAGCTCGCTGACGGTCGACAGCCGAGCGAAGCACGGAGCGTGAGCGTAGGCGGACTGACGTCCGTCGAGCGAGCGGCGACGCAGCAGCGCGACGAGCTGTCGACCGTCAGCAGGTCTCGCCGGGCTCGTGGCGGCCCATGCCGGTGCGGCTGACCGCCTCGACCTCGGGTGCCGCCTGGGCGGCGCGCGCCATCGGCAGGCGCTTGGGGCGATGGATGCGAACGCCGTTGACCTCGGGCTCACGCAGCGGCGCCTCGCACACGTCGCACTCGACCGACATGATGCTGAGGATGTCCTCGCCGCACGACGGGCAGGCGCTCACGATGACGCCCGCGCACGCGGGGCACTGCTCCGGCGGCTCGACCACGCCGGGGTAGAACCGCCGAGCCCAGCCACACGCTGCGCAGAAGCAGGCACGGTCGCCGAGCTCCGTGTTGCGGTTGGAGCTGCGCTTCGGCTTCGGCGTGGGGGCGGGTTCGGTCACGACGATGATCCTAGTGGGGCGGCGTGCCGCGTGCGCCTGCTGCTCCCCCCAACACCGCTACGACGCACGAAGACCCCACCGCGAGGCAGGGTCTTCGAACAGGGCGGCGGATGGTGCCTGGCGTCAGGCAGCGAGCTGCGTGGTGTGCTGCGCGGCGGCGGCGGCGTCGGCAGCGTCCTTGGCGTCGGCCTTGGCGGCGGTGGCGTCGAGCTCCGCCTGCTGCTTCTTGTTCTCGACGTCGGCCTTCGCCTCCTGGGCGAGGAACGCCTTGATCTCGTCGATCTGCGCCTGCAGCTTGTCGATCACGAGCTGCTGCTCGGCGACCGACGCACCGCCGCCGGCGGTCGGCACCGTGCCGGGGTTGGCGCCCTGGCTCGGGTCGATCGCGGCGCCGGCCTGGGCCGTGGAGGGCGCACTGCCCTCGATCAACCTGCCCGTCGAGACGTCGATGAGTTCGGTCTTGCCGGTCGTCGGGTCGGTGACCTGCTGTATGTTCTCCTTGGGCGCCGTGCTCTGCGCCGGCGTCGTCTGGGTGGTGGTGCCACCCGTGCCGGCTCCCTGCTGCGCCACGCCGCCCTGCTGCACCGCAGCCTGCTGCTGGGCGTAGGCCGCGAGCTGCGACACGTCGCCGGTCGCCATCATCTGCTGCACGACGGGGTCGGAGGTCTGCACGCCCATCGCCGCGATCGTGGCCTGGTTCTCGGCCTTGATCGCCTGCATCTTGCGCCAGTTGCTGAACACGCCGAGCGCCGCGCCACCGAGTGCACCAACGATGCCACCGAGGATCGGACCACCGGGGATGATCGGGATGAACCCGATCGCCGCACCCGCTGCACCGCCGATCAGGGCCTTCAGCCCGACGCCGTCGAAGAGCCCGACCGAGCCGTCGCCCTTCGTCTGGGTCGGCGCGGCACCGCCGGCCGCCCCGCCCATGCCGGGAATGAGTCCCTTGATCGTGTCGATGATGCCGCCGCCCGTGGAGGCGCCGACGTTGACCGCTGCGACGGGGGGAAGTGTGGTGATGCCTGAGATGCTCGTCATGCTGGAAGACGCTCCATGTTCGCCACGCAAAGTGCTGTTCCCCCGTCTATCGGGCAATTGCGGCCACGGTGTTGCACGATGCGGCCACTTCCGGGCCACCGAGGGCCACGACGCGGCCGAGATCGACGTATCTGCGTGCATGTCGTGGTGGCCATCCCTGCGGCCTCCTCAGGTGGGGGAGCCGTTCGCGCCTGCGGCGCCTCGCGTGCGCGCGCGGGAAGCCCGTCGTGCGGCGGCGACGCGAGGGGCAGCTGGCTGCGGCGTGAGCGGGCCACCCGCACGGCCGTCGCGGGCCGGCGCCGCGCGCAGACGATGCGAACGCCGTACGAGCTGAGCACAATCGTCGGCATGAACCTCTCCTCGACAGCTCGCTCCCCGTTCCCCGGCTCCGTGCAGATCGGCACGATCGCCGACAAGTGGCACCGCAACGAGCCGCTCTTCGCCGGCACCCAGGTCGGCGCCTCGGCCTCGACCGTGCGTGACGCCATCGCGAACGCCGCCGGCGCACTCCCCGACCACGTCGGCCTCGTCGCCGTATCGCGTGTCGGAGACGGCTTCGCCAGCTTCCAGGTCTCGCAGCCGGTGTGGGACGGCAACTTCTTCTCCGAGCAGGCCGTCGGCCTCGAGCCCGCTCGCCTGCAGCCGGCGGTCGGCACCGACTCCTCCAGCCCGCGCTTCGAGGGCAGCAAGCTCCGCTACGTCGACGGGTACCGCCAGGAACTGCAGCGCACCGGCCCGGTGCGT
>JAOPYW010000024.1 GCA_025964405.1 Thermoleophilia bacterium
GCCGGTGTATGCACCTGCGCCCTGTGCTGCGCCCTGCCCCTGGCCACCGAACACGAAGTCGCACGTTGAACCGGTCGTGTTCGGGCCGGTCGTGGCGCACAAGGCCGTACCGGCTCCGTTCGCGTGGATCTCGTTCCAGATGGTTTCGGCCGTCGTCGGAGTGGCGTCGACGGTCGGGGCGCCTGCGCCGGCAGCGATGCCGCCGTCGCCGCCCACTGCGCGAAGCGCGAGGCCGAACTTGTTGGCGCCGATCGCCTTGTTCGTGCCTGACACGTTGCCGACCCGGTTGCCGAGCGCGCCCACTGCACCGCATTCGCGGGGCAGGGGTCCGGCGGTATCAGGATCGGCACAGAAGAAGCCGTTCGCATCGTTGGCGGCTGCGTTGTTGTTGTCGAACGTCACGGTGACGCCGTTGACGGAGTTGGAGGTGACCGAGATCTGGCAACCGTTGGACATCGCTGCAGTTGCCGCGAACGTGGTGCCGATCGATTCATCGGCGCAGCCGGTGATGCCGCTGCCGCCCGTCGAGCCCGGATCGACCGTGAACGTGGAGTTGACGGTGCCGGTGACGCCGATCGCCGTGACGGCGTTGGCCCCGGGAACGATCGATGCGCCGGACGCGATGAATGCGACCACGCCAATACAGATCAGCGTCGGAGCGAACACGAGCAGTCGTGATCGCTTGCTTCGGGGCGCGAAGGTGTGGGTGCTCATGGTGGAGTGGCTCCTTGCGGGGGAACGTAGGCGGTGCGCATCGCCAAGACCGGCGACACAGCGACATCGGTGCTGATGTCGGCAAGGTGAGCCGTGTACTTGAGTGCTTCTGCAACGAAAAACGGTCCGATTGCAAGGCGTACAGGCCGCAATGGGTTCTCGCGCACACGAGGGGCGTCGTCCACGAACGAGCAGGAGTGCAATCGTGCCCGTTTGCTCAAGTTCACGAATGCGGATGCCGACACCTGACCGGTATCCCTCGGACGCGTCCCGTACTGCGTCCCCGCACCGCCCCACTGAAGGAATCCCACGATGACGACCGCCGCCACCGTATCTCGCCAGCGCCACATGAACCGCTGGGCGTTCCTCCCTGCGCTGCTCCTGTTGGTGTGGGGCGGCCTCGCTGCTGCGGGCGTGTCGTTCACCGGTGATTCCCAGGCCGCGAACTCCACGACCGTGGGCGTGACCGTGGACGGCATGGTGACGCTCGGCGGCACGTGCACGACCAACGGCACGCTCACCGGCGCGAACTTCCTTCCGAATGCGGTGGGTGCGCAGGCGCTCGGCACCTGCACGGTGATCCAGGGCACGACCAACGGCTCGCCCTCGATCGTCCGGGTCGAGAGCACGCGGGCCACCGCGGGCACGGGCATCTTCTGCCAGACCCCGATCACGGTCGGCAACGCGTACGCCGAGATCTGCACGGGAGCGGCAGCGCTCAACTTCACGCAGGCCGTTGCCGGATCGGCGTCGCTCGCGGACGGCCAGTTCGGCATCCAGGCCACGCCCGGCACCTGTGTCGTCGGCGCCGGCAGCTGGGCGAACACGTTGTTCTACCCGCTGCGTGACATGGCCACGGCGCCCGGCGCAGGCGATTCGGTCTGCACCACGCTCGGTTCCACGGCCACGGCCACGAGCACCCTCAGCTTCCAGGCAGATCCGATCTCGACCCAGGCGCAGGGTGCCTACACGACCCGCGCCGAGTTCACGGTCGCTGCGGTCTGACCCAGTGCCGCTTGTGGTGGCCCACCATCGGGTAGGCCGCCTCCATGCCTCGCCTGCTTCGAATCCTCTGCATCACGTCGTGCGTCGTCGCCGTGGGGACCGTCCCCGCACACGCAGCGAGCAGCGTGGTCGGGGAGACGATCTCGGTGGACCGATGTCTCGGTTTCCCGTTGCGCGACGGTGTGCATCGCCAGTCGGTGAACGCTGACGTCAACCAGAGCATCTCGGGCATCCCGCCTCGTGTCGCAGGTACCTTCGGCCCTGGAGAGAGCGGACGCATCTGCGTCGGGTTCCAGAACACGACGGGCAAGCCGATCGACCTCGAACTGACGACGGCCGACGTCGCCGCCGACGATGATGGCGTGCCCTTGGTGGGAGTCGAGAACGCGACCTACGGCGCGTCGTCCTGGATCAAGCTGCCCGCCCGGCGGGTCGACGACCTCCGTCAGGGCGAGATCGCCTGGCTGGTGGTCGACGTGCGCGTGCCCGATGACGCCGCTCCGGGAAGCTGGTACTCCAACATCACGGCCGCCAGTCCCGTGGCGCCGAGCACGACCAGCTCCGACGGCCCATCGCAGGTCGTGTCGTCACCCGCAGTGGCGATCCAGGTGTTCTTCGACATCCCGGGCGAGGGCACCCGCGGCGGGGTCATCCAGAACGTACGCGCGACCCGAGTCATCTGGTGGGACGGACTGCACTTCGGTCGCGTCGACTTCCTGGAGAAACTGCGCGGCCTCAGCCTCGCCACGATCCGCTTCGAATGGCAGAACCGCGGTTCCTACTCGGACGGCGTCAAGGCGCGCATCGTGATCCGGAGTGCGCTCAGCGGACGCGAGGTCGAGACGATCGACGTCCCGGAGGGCATCGTGCTGCGCGGCGTGTCGCGGAAGTTCTCGGGTACGTGGGACGACCACATCCCGCTGGTGGGTCGTTTCACCCCCACGCTCGAGGTGACGGGCACCGACGGCAAGGTGACGAAGCGGGAGCTCGACTCGATCTGGGTCATCCCGTCGTGGCTCTACCTGCTGGCCCTCGTGGTCGCCGTGGGCATCCCGATCTGGATGCGTGTGCGGTCGCGCCGACGGTATCGCGAGCTGCTCGCCCGCCTCGATGCGGCCGAGGCGAAATCGACGGACGATCCCGACGACTGGGACGACGAGCGCTACTGATCCAGAACTGCTGGTGGTCCGAGAGGACGACCGCAAGGTGCAGGTAGGTGCCGGATGCCCGGAGCGTGGGCAGGAGACCGCCAGCACATCGCCAAGTCATACGATGATCATGCCGCTCCGAATTCGAAGTGCGCGTGTACCTCGCCCGAGAGGCCCCGTGGATACCGACATCTCGCTCCTGACCCGTGCCCCGCGCAGCGCGACCCGCAGCTTCGTGCGGACATCGCTCGCCGTTGCCGCTGCACTGCTCGTACTGGTGCCTGGCGCTGCTGCAGCCGAACGCGCGAAGGGTGACCTCGCACCCTCCTGCAAGCCGGGCGTGACGCGCACGCCGCACAAGGACTTCCAGGCGACCGACAAGCTGCTCGTGCTGCCGCCGTCGGAGGAGCTCACGCTCGATGCCGGTGACCAGGTCGACAAGTGCATCGGCATCAACAACCGGACGTCCGGAACCCTCCACGTGACGCTGCGCACCGTGGACATCGAACCCTCGAAGCGCGCCGAGTCGGTGCTCGAGGTCGTCGACACCTACAAGTACGGAACGTCATCGTGGATCCAGCTCGCGGAGAAGACGCTCGACATCGCACCCGGCGAGGACGTGCTCATCTCCTACTCGATCAACGTTCCGATCGGTGCATCGGTCGGCAGCAACTACGGTGGCATCGAGGTACGGGGCAAGCCCACGCAGCAGGAGGGGCTCGGCGTAGTGCCGTCGATCGTCTCGCAGGTGCTGGTGACCGTGCCTGGCGACAAGGTCACCGGCGGTCGCGTGAGCGCGGTGCGCGGGCCCACCGTGCTCAAGCACGGGTCCTCGGGCACGTTCCGCTTCGAGTACCGCAACGACGGTTCGGTGACCGATCACGTGAGCGGCGACCTCAAGTTCAAGAGTTCACTCGGGGGCAAGGTCGTCACGACGTCGAGGTACC
>JAOPYW010000036.1 GCA_025964405.1 Thermoleophilia bacterium
GCTCGACAGCGTGGGCAACCTCGTCGCTTTCGCCGACGACGACGGCGCGACGTTCGGGCCCGGCTCCCCTACGAAGCAGCACTCGATGTACCTCGTCAGCGACATCCACGACAACGTGTTCGTGCTCGACGCGTTCGACCGGTTCGCCGGCGACGACATCGTGTTCGCCGACGGCGACTTCGGCCAGGTCGGCGCGCGGGTCGAGGAGCGCACCGCCCCGAAGATCGCACGGCTCGGGGGCAAGGTCATCGCCGTGTCGGGCAACCACGACTCGTACACGTTCATGGAGTCGCTCGCCGACGCCGGCGCCACCGTGCTCGAGGATGCATCGGTCAACGTCGACGGCCTCCGGGTCGCCGGCTACGTCGACCCGCTCCAGACCCGCCCCGGCGACACGGGCACGCACGTGCTGCGGGTCTACGGCGACGAGTACGAGCAGCAGGTCGACGACTTCATCACGTGGTTCGACGACCTCGACGAGTGGCCCGACGCGGTGCTCGTGCACCAGCACGGATTCGGGCATCGACTCGCCCGCGCGCTCAAGGCCCGCGGTGAGACCCGCGCGTTGATCATCCTCGTCGGCCATGACCACGAGGCGCACGTCGAACAGGTCGGCGCCTCGACCATCGTCGACGGCGGCACCCTCGGCGCCGGCGGCCCCTTCGCGATCGGCTCCCAGACCGCGAGCTTCGCGAAGCTCAACCTCCGCGGCACGAAGCTCGTGTCGGTCGACCTCGTCTCGATCGATCCGCTGTCGGGCGACGCCGACGCGAAGCGCACGGTGATCAGGTGACCCGGCCTCCACGTGCCTAGAATCGATCCATGACCACCCATCGCATCTACTCCACGAGCTTCGGCAAGGTCTACCCGCTCTACGTCGCCAAGGCCGAGCGCACGGGGCGCACGCAGGCCGAGGTCGACGAGATCATCCGCTGGCTCACGGGCTACGAGCAGGGGGAGCTGGATGCGCGCGTGGCCGACGGCACCGACGTCGAGACCTTCCTCACCGAGGCGCCCCGCCCGAATCCCGACCGCTCGCTCATCACGGGCGTGGTCTGCGGCGTGCGCGTCGAGCACGTCGAGGAGCCGGTGATGCAGGAGATCCGCTACCTCGACAAGCTCATCGACGAACTCGCGCGCGGCAAGGCGATGGCGAAGATCCTGAGGAGCTGACGGTGGTCCAGTCGGAACCCGATCGCCTCAAGTTCCGTGGGACGTTCGGGCTGGACCCCACGGCCTACGACCGGTGGCGTCCACGATACGTGTCCGCCCTGTTCGATGACCTCGCCGAGCTCACGGGCATCACCTCCGACGGAATCGCGCTCGAGATCGGATGCGGAACCGGGCAGGTCACGCGCGTACTCGATGCGATGGTGGGTCGTCTGCACGTCGTCGACATCGCCGAGGAACTCCTCCACTTCACGCGGGACGCGCTGCGTGACCCGCCGAAGGTGCACTGGCATCACGGTCCGTTCGAGGCGCTGGAGCTCCCCGCCCATTCGCTCGATCTCATCGTCGCGGCCTCGTCGTTCCACTGGGTGGACCCCGATGTTCGGTACACGCGAACGGCACAGCTCCTGCGGGCCGGGGGAAGTCTCGCCATCATCGGCGCGCATCAACTCGATGGCGGTACGCCCGGGTTCTTCGAGGCGACCCAGGAGTTGTACGTGAAGTACCTCGACGATGACCCCGAATTCCGGCTGCCACGTGAGGTCGACCTGTCCGGGTACGTCGGGGCGATCGCCGACTCCGCAGGGTACGAGCCAGCGATCGGGCGGGTCTACGAGGTCCAGCAGGAGTTCGGCGCGGAAGCGTGGTCGGGCCTGCTCGGTACACAGTCTCCGATGCTGGCCCTGCCCGAGCGTGCGCGGCTGGCGCTCCAACGGGAGATGTCGGCGACCATCACGGATCGGTTCGGCGGATCCGTGACCCGGCGCATGGCCTATTCCCTCGTCACGGCTCGACGCGTCGACGACGCCTGACGAGCGGCGGGGCCGTCGCTACCGTCAGGCGGCCACGAGTTCGAGCTCGCGCGGCAGCAGCGTCGTCTCGTCGAGCACCAGTGACCGCACGCCCTTGAGCGTGATCGAACGCACGTCGCCCGAACGCACGCCCTTCGGCAGTTCGATCGCCGTGCGCGCGAAGTAGCCCTTCCCCATGCCGGCGGGGGCTGCGACCTCGACGTGTCGACCGTCGGTGAGCGTCAGCCCAATGTGGCCCGCCGCGACGGCGGCGTCACGCACCGCCTGGGGCAGCTGCTCGAGGTAGACGTAGCGGGTGGGGTCGGCGATCTCGCGCACGCCGCGATGGGCGTCGTCGCTGGCGATGTTGCCGCCGCGCCGGAGCTCCTTCGCCATGAGCTGCCACGTCCACGGGTTGGCCAGCATCGTCGTGTACTCCGACTGCTCGGCGGAGATGGCCGGCGTGGTCGCGAGGCTCCAGCGCTCGCGCAGGTCACCGGCGTTCACGTGCGCGCGCTCCGAGAACATGTGGTTCGGGGTGCACACGCGCAGCACCGGCCGACCGTTCTCGCGCGTGCCGGTGAACCGCTTCCACTTGTGCACGGCCGACTGGTAGCGCTCGTCGGTGACGGTGCCGTCGCGGTCGAGCGTGACCCGGTAGCAGTATTCGGAATCGACGGCGCGGCCGTGGTGGGCGAGCAGGTCGGGGTCGGTCGTGCCGCCCTCCTCGTGCGTGAACAGCACGCGGTACTCGATCGTCTTGGAGCCATCGGCGTGGCGCGTCACGGCCGGCAGCATGAGCACCGGCACGCCGTTCGCCGATGCGGAGCGCAGCGACCCGGGATTCGTGTTGTAGAGCTCGACCACCGGTGCGTGCGCGTCGATCTGCGCCTGTTCGCCGGTGAGCTGCTTCGCGCGCAGGGCCCCGACGGTCGGCAGCGCCACGGCCGGGTCGACCAGGTCGGTCGCCGCACGCAGCTCCACATCGTGCAGCCCGGGCGCCAGCGGCCCCAGGGTGACGCCGTAGGCACCCGTGCGCTCGTGCTGCACGATGACCGAGGAGTGGTAGCGGCCGTCGACGTAGACCGCGACGATCGCGGCGGCACGTTCCTGCACGGCCCAGTCGCAGCCCGGGGCGTCGGCGTCGAACTCGAGGGTGGTGGTTCCGCCGGCGCTCGAACCCGCGATGCGCGCGGTCGCGAGCAGCGGTCGGCGCGCCCGCGCGGCCTGCGGGTCGAGCTGGTGCTTCGTGCCCGTGAGCGCGTCGATGACGTCGTCGACCACGTCGGCGCCCATGCGCTGGTTCGCGCCACGCGGGTCGATCAGGTCGCCCACCGGCCCCACCGGCAGCGGGAGGATGTCGACGGGCACGCGCTGCCCCGCGGCGTTCACCAGCTGCTCGAACGCACCGATGAGGAATCCGCCGACCGCCGTGATGTCTGAGATGAGCGACATGTCGCCCGCGGAATCGTCACGGCGAGAATGAAACCTGAGGTCTCCGGAGTAACGAGCACGAACCGCAGGAGCGGCCGCCGACCTCCGGCTATCATGGGCGGAGATGGCGTCCCTCCTCCTCGCTCCAGTACGTCGCCTCGGCCGCTCGGCCACCCTCCTCGGGCTGCTGCTCGTCACGCTGCTGCCCGCACACGCGATCGCCGCTCCCGATGTCGCCCCGCCGGCCACCCCGAAGGTTGCGGCCGCCTGCGAGCAGGCCGCGGTCGTGGCCCGCGCGACGGCTGACCAGATCATTCCGATCTCGGGCATCGGGGAGCTGAGCGGCTGCGTCGCCGACACGAGCGGCATCGACCGGGTGCTGGTTGCATGGTCGAGCGACACGCGTGCGGCGCATGCACGCATCTGCACCGACCCCGAGGTGGTCGACGGTGCGTGGCGTTGCACGTGGGATACGACCCGCCTGCCCGCCGGTCGCTACACCGTGCGGCTGGTCGCGATCGACGCGGCGGGCAACCAGGGCACGTTCACGCGCCCGTACGAGGTACAGGCGCCGGCACCGTCGCGCGCGCCCGACACCGCCGCACCTGACGCCGCCGCGCCCGAAGCTGCCGCGCCTGACACCACCGCGCCCGAGACAGCGGTGCCCGACACGGCCGCGCCGAGCGACCACGATGACGCCGCCACGAACGGTGACGAGGCGGCGACCGCAGCGCCCAGCTCCCCCCTGCCCGACGTGCAGGCCCCGGCCTTCTCGCCGACCCAGCGTCTCGTACTCGACCGCATCTCGCTCTGTGAGCACGGGGGCGACGCCGCTACGCCCACCGACTCCGACGCGATCGTGACGCAGCTCGACCAGGCGACCGCCGTGGCGGCGTGCCTCGAACCCGCCACGACGCAGGCAGGTGCGGTGGCGATCGGCCTCGATGCCGACATCCCGGTGCCGCCCACCGTTCGCGTGACGGTCGCGACGCAGCAGCAGCTCGACGAGCTGACGCGGGTCGTGCCCGCCCAGGTCGGTGGCGTGCCGGTCGTCGTGCACCTCGCGAGCGACGCCGAGCTCGCGCGCATCGCCGCGGCAGGCCTGCTCCCCGCGGCGTGACGCATATGATGGGCGCATGACGATCGCCGCGCAGATCAGGTCCAACCGCTGGCGCACCGTCGTGGTGTGGCTCGGGTTCCTCGCGCTCATCGGCGCCATCGTGCTCGCCGTGTGGGGGCTCTACAGCCCCGGCTTCGCCGGCCTGCTCGGCATCGGCGGCATCGTCTACGGGCTCATCGCCTACCGCGCGTCGGGGAGCATCGTGGCGAGCGTCGCGGGCGCACACCCGATCACGCGCAGCGAACACCCCGAGCTGTGGAACGCCGTCGACAACGCCGCGATCGCGGCAGGGCTCGCCAGAACCCCCGACGTATACCTGATCGACGACCCCTCCCCCAACGCTTTCGCGGCCGGTCGCACCCCCGCGACGTCGTACGTCGCCGCGACCACCGGGCTCCTCGCGATCATGAACAAGCGCGAGCTCGAAGGGGTCATGGCCCACGAGATGGCGCACGTGCGCAACCGCGACGTGCAGCTCATGACGATCGCGTCGGTGCTGACCGGATCGATCGTGCTGCTCTGCGACATCCTCATGCGCGCGACGCTCTTCGGGGGCGGGAGCCGACGCAACGACAACGGCGGCGGCAACCCCGTCATGTTGATCGTCGGCATCGCAGTGCTCGTGCTCTCGCCGATCCTGGCCTCGCTCATGCAACTGTCGCTCTCGCGCAGGCGTGAGTACCTGGCCGACGCGTCGGCCGTCGAGATCACGGGCGACGCCGACGGGCTCGCCTCCGCGCTGGAGAAGCTCGCCGCCGACACGCAACCCCTCGCGAAGGTGACGCGCGCGACCGCGCACATGTACATCGAGTCGCCGCTGCGCGACCACGTGGGCCTGCGCTCGGGGCTCGGCGGGTTGTTCGACACGCACCCGCCGCTCGAGGAGCGGATCCACCGCCTGCGCGAGATGGGCGGCATCACCGTGAACGGCGTGCCGGAGGGCTGACCGCTCCCCCGGCCGCCCCGGTTGCACCAGACTGCCGACCCGAAGCGAGGAACCGACATGACCGCACTCCACATCGAACGCACCGGTGGCTTCATCGGGACCCGCGAACGGCTCCACGTCGACGACCTCGACGCCGACGCGCCGAACGTGCACGTCGAAGCGTTCGGGTCGAACCCGCAGGACCACGCGCTCGCGCCCGACCACCGCGACCAGCTGCGCGCGGCGCGCGATGAGCTGCGCTCCGACGCGGCGGGCGCGGGCGGCGGCCCCAACGGTGCCGACCGGTACGTGTGGACGATCCGCATCGACGGGGCTTCGGAGCCCCTCGTCTTCCACGACCCGGTGACGAACGTGGGCGCGCGCGCATTCGCCGCGGTGGCCGCCCAGCTGTTCGCGGCCTCCTGATACGTGGTGCGACCGCCACGCCAGCACTCGCGCGGCCTCGACCTGCTCCTCGGCCTGCCGCCGGCAGCCGACGCGACGGTGACTGCGCAGCGCGCGAACGTCGTGAACAACGCCCGGTTCCAGGACCTGCGGCTCGAGCGCTGGAGCGCCACGCGCGACGCGCTCTGGGCGCTGGTCGACCGACATCTCGGCGCGGGAGCACGCGTGCTGATCGTCGGGGCGGGCAACGGCGATGACCTGCCGCTGCAGCGCCTCGCCGACCGCGCAGGCAGCGTCACGCTCGTCGACATCGACGCCGAGGCGGCCGCGCGCGCCCGAGCCCGGGTCACGGGTGCAGCGCAGGCGCGCATCACGTTCCACGAACATGACGTGACGGGCGGCGCCGCCGAGGTGATCGTGGCGTCGATCGTCGCTGGCGCGGACCACCCCACCGACCTCGACCTGCCGACCGGCGCGATCGCGGGCGGCGACTTCGACCTCGTGCTGGGCGACATGCTCTACACGCAGCTCCTCCAGCCCGCGCTCGTGCAGCTACGACTGCCCGGTGCGCGCCAGCTGGAGTACATGCGCGCGTTCGACGGGCGGCTCACCGAGGCGCTCGTGCAACGACTGCAGCGGTCGGCGGCGCCGCAGGGCCGTGTCGTGCACGTGCACGACGTCGCGTGCTGGTCGGGGTCCCACGACCAGCCGATGGAACTCGAGGAGGCGCTGTCGGCCCCCGAGCCGAGCTGGGCACGGCTCAAGCGTCACGACCAGTGCGACCCGCAGCTCGCGCTCGAACGCCTCCGCGTGCTCACCGTCGACCGTGCGTGGTGGGAGTGGCCCTTCGAGCCGAACAAGCGGTTCCTCGCGCGCGGAACCGTCGCCGTCGCCGGGCTCCCGGTCGATCGTCGCTAGAGGTCATTGCCACGAAGGCTCGGCCGTTCGGGTCCAGACGGCGTCGTTGCCCGTGAGGGTGTGCGTCACGTAGCCCTCGACCACCAGCTCCTGCAGCTGCTGCTCGGCCGCATGGCGATCGGGCAGGTCGTTGCCCTTGGCGAGAATGAGCGCGACCTCCTGGGTCACGACGCCTTCGGGGAAGCGATCGACGATCGCCCGCGCATGGTCGGGCGCGGCGGCGCGTTCGATGCTCGGGTCGAGGTTCGTGATGAGCACGTCGTAGGCCTCCAGCGGCTGCATGCCGCCCGCGTCGAACGCGCGTCCGTCGAGCTCGAACACGAGGGTCGGCGCCGAATAGCGCTCCAGGTCGCCGTCGAAGCCGGTCTTGCCCTGTCGCGCGCCGGCGGTGCCGGCGGCCGTGCGCGTCTGCGCGAGGTCGGTGCGGTAGGCGGCCCAGACGTCGTCGTCCTCGATGCGCGCCACGATGGCCGCAGCATCGATGCCGGCCACGCCGTCGAGTGCGCGCTGGATGTCTGCGGGTTCGTCGAGCAGCACGCCGTCGGTGAAGTTGCCGAGCTGGAGCGCGCGCAGCGCGGCGAACTCGCGCCCGGGTGCATCGATCCGAACGGCCACGATCGCGCGACAGGCCGGCGAGGATGCCGCGAGGCGCGACTTGGGGCGCTTGTCGAACGGCATGCCCCAGCGCGCGAAGTTGCCCTGGAACTGGGCCATCATGAGCGGTGTGAAGCCCTTGGCTTCGACCGCGGCGGTGTCCTCCGACAACCCGATCAGGTGCAGGGTCCAGTCGAGCTGGTCGCCGTACCGCCAGTCGATGGCGCGCACGGCGGGCACGGCGGAATACCCGAACGGGCAGCTCGGATCTGCGTAGTAGGCGACGGGAATCGTGGTCATGGCCGGCAGCATAGTGCGAACGCCTGAGCGTGTTCGTGAACCTGCTCGGGTAGATTGGACAAACGCCCATGGTGACCTCACCTGACAATCCTCCGGGAGACGGCGATGCCGGCTCCGAACACGAACCGACCGACGCCGAGCTGATCGCCCGGTCGATCGACGACCCACGAGCATTCATGCCATTGGTGGAGCGACATAACCGCGTGCTGTTCGGCTACCTCGCCCGGCGAGTGGGTCGCGACATCGCCGAGGACGTCACGAGTGAGACGTTCACGCGGGCCTTCGCGCAGCGCGAGCGATTCGACACCACTCGCCCCGACGCGCGCCCCTGGCTGTTCGGCATCGCCCTCAACCTCGTGCGCAACCACGCCCGGAGCGAGGTGCGGCAGCTGCGCGCCTATTCGCGACACGGGGTGCAGGACCGAACCGAGGAGGACCACGCCGCGACGCACGCCCGGCTGGATGCGCAGGATCGCTCCCCCGAGCTCGCGGCCGCCCTCGCCGCGCTCAAGCCGGGTGACCGCGAGGTGCTGTCGATGTTCGCCTGGAACGACATGAGCTACGAGGAGATCGCCGAGTCGCTCGACATCCCGGTGGGTACCGTGCGATCGCGTCTCAACCGAGCACGCCGCATCGTGCAGGACCACCTCGCCCCAGCCGGTGATGGCACGAAGGAGGCGCCGCATGGACGATGACCTCGACCTGCTCCGCAGCTACCGCGCCGCCGATGCCGTGCCGCCACGTGGGCTGCAGGAACGCCTCGAGGAGGACCTCCTCCACGCCATGCTCGACGCGACGGCTGCTCCGGTCGCGCCGACTCCCATCCGTGCGACAGGCTCGTCGCGCCCGGGCTGGTTCGCGAACCTGCGCCGGCCTGCGCTCGCCTTCGGGGCCCTCGCGGCGTTGGCCATCGGCGTCGCCACGTTCAGCAACGGCGGCGTCGACCTCGGATCGTCCACCACGGGGGCCGCGGGCGTGACACAGGCGAGTTCCAACCCGTTCGACGGCACGGCCTCGTCGGTCTTCGGTGCTTCCAGCGGCGCGGCGATCGAGACGACACCGTTCGCCGACACGCTCGAGGCGCCGACCCCGACCACGGAGGCTGCCGCCCTCGCTGCAGGCCCGGCGGCTGCCAGCGACGCCACGATGGAGGCGCTCACCCGCAACCCGCAGCGGCTGGCGCAGGTGCTGCGCGATGCTCCTGCGGAACAGGGCGTCGATGATCCGGGTGATCGCCTGGCCTTCCACGTCGCCCTGGCCTGGATCACCGACACGCGGGCTCCCGTGCAGCTGCGCGCCGCGCTGCTGCGATCGCTCGGTGGCCTGGAGGGCGTCGACGCCGCCTATACGAGCCTCGACCCGCTCGACCGCCAGGGCATCGCGATCGGGCACACCGACACGCAGACCGGGCTGCGGGAGCAGTACCTGCTGTCGGCCAACGGGGGCGAACTCCTCGAACGGCGCAGCTTCACCACCACGTACGTCGATCCTGCGTGTCCTCCGGGCACCTACACGTACGACGAGGTCTACGTGAACGGCCAGGCGGTCGGCGCGTCGCAGATGCCGTGGCGGCAGTGGCCGAACGTCATCGGTGACTGCGACCCCGTCGCCAGCTGACGCCGGCGCGCCTCCGCTCGTCGCGACAGCTCCCCCGAAGACAGTCGAAGGCCCGGCTGCTCGCGGCGGCCGGGCCCTCGGTTCGTTGGTATTGGGTGGTGCACCAGAAGATGTGCACCGTATCTTTGGGCTGCTCCCAAACAGGAGGACGACGATGGATCTCGCGAGATCGTCCTCCCGCCACGGCCTGTCTTGGCCGCTGCGTTTAACTTGGGCAGCTGAGTCCACTCTCGCGAACTCCTCCAAGACGGCGGCAATGCCGCCGCATCAGCGAATGTCAGCGGGGAAGCAGCCCCGGAATACAGTCGTCAATCAACAGAATCACCTCCGCGTCCAGGGTTGCTCCCGGCCCGTCCTGCTCGGGCGTGGTCGCTGCCGATCGCGCGGGGAGCGTGAACGTCTAGCGGCCGGGTTGTACCGAACAAGATAGCGCGCGTTCACCACGGCGCAAGTCGGAACCCGAAATTGTCGGTAGCGACGCTCCGACGCGGTCGATCAGGCGCCCTCGACCAGCTTCGCGCTGACGATGCGCACCGTGTCGACCGGCGTGGAGTTCTCGGGACCGGAGACCTCGACGTTCGCGATCTTGTCGATCGTCTTGAGCCCGGCGGCGTCGACCTTGCCGAAGATCGCGTAGTCGGGGCCGAGCTGCACGTCGGTGCCCTGCACGACGAAGAACTGGCTGCCACCCGTGTCGGGACCTGCGTTCGCCATCGCGACCACGCCGGGCGTGTAGGAACCGGTGACGTCGTCATCCTTGATCGAGTAGCCGGGGCCGCCCATGCCGGTGCCGGTCGGATCGCCGGTCTGCACCATGAAGCCCTTGATGACGCGGTGGAACTTGATGCCGTCGTAGTACCCCTCCTTCACGAGGCCGACGAAGTTGGCTGCCGCGATCGGGCCGGCCTTCTGGTCGACCTTGATGTCGAAGGCGCCCAGGTTGGTGGTGACGCGCACCACGTAGGTCTTCTTCGGGTCGAGCGGCGCGCCCGGCGACTTGTCGTAGGAATCCTGGCGCTTGGCGACCTCGGCGTCGCTGACGGCGCCCGTACCTCCGGCGGCCGACGCGTCTGCTGCGTTCGAGCCGCTGCCGTCGGTCGTCTCGGTGGTCGACGCGGTGTCGTCGCCCTTCGACGTGGTCGACTTCGACGCGCTCGAGGAGCTCGAATCGTCGCCTCCGCACGCGGCCACGAAGAGGGCCACGACGAGGAGCAGGGTCAGGAGCGGGAGTGCGGCGAGGCGCCGTCGGTGCAGGTCAGACATGGCAGGGAGACTACAACGACCGCTCCCCGTCGCGCGAGCGCGCTTGAGCTTTGCACCGAGCCGGCCGATAGGCCCGACATGAACATCAAGACCATGATCTTCGCCGGACTGGGACTGTTCATCTCCATGACGGCGACCGCGATCTACATGAGCGGTGACGTGAAGCACATGGCGGACGTGCGCAAGCAGCGCCTCCGCGCCGAGTGCGCGAAGCTTGCCGCCAGCGCTCCGGCCGCGACCAGCACGGCGCAGGGCCTCGGGACCACCTCGATGTACGACGCCAATGGCGTGCCCGTGCCCGCGAGTGGCGCCACGAGCTCGAGCACCACGATCGACCCGGCCGACTGCCCCAAGCCCGCCGGCACCGCCGACGCTGCGGGAACCGGCGCGGCGCTCGACCAGTCGCAGCTGACCACCGGCGCCGGCGCAGCCACCGGGCAGTACGGCGCCCAGCCGCAGGGCGGCACCAACGGTGGGTACCAGGATCCGGCCCTCACGCAGCCACAATCCCAGCAGTACGACACCTCCCAGCAGTACGACACCTCGCAGCAACAGGTGCAGCAGCCCCAGTACGACGCCGCCGGCCAGCAGGTCGGATCCGCCCAGTACGACGCGGTCGCACAGCCCCAGGCCGCGTACTGATGCCGGAGCTCGTTCGTGTCACGATCGTCGCGAACGAGCAGGAGGCTGAGCTGGCGCGAGGCCTGCTGCAGGCAGAGGGCATCGATTCGATGCACCGCATCACGAACTTCAGCTTCGGCTCGGGTGGCGAGCTTCCGGCCAGTGGCGTCGGCCCCCGCGAACTGCTCGTGCGCGAGGAAGACTACGCGGTCGCGCGTGAGCTGCTCACGTCACTCGACGCGACCTGAGTGCCCCCGGCACGACTCGAACGTGCGACCTGACGGGTAGAAACCGCCTGCTCTGATCCAACTGAGCTACGGGGGCCGGAGCGCCGGTGCCGAAGCGCGACGCACACCCATCCTCGCACGCCGCCGGCCGTCGGTCGCGATTTCGCTGCAACGGCCAGCTCGTGGCCGCATTGCAACGTGGGTGCACCCCACGCCCGAACTATGGGTATACCGCCCCATGGTCCTGTGCGTGGACCATCCCCGAAGGCAGCCCCCGATGCGACAAGTGAACTGGCCGAACCACGGTGACCGCAGCACCTTCCGCCGACGCAGCGCGCTGCTCATGGCGGCGGGCCTGCTCGTCGTGGCACTCGTGCTGGCCGCCGCCGCGTTCGCTCGACCCGCAGCCGTCACACCGCTCGTGCCGCTCGGCGTGTCAATGCTGCTCCTCCACGCGCTCTGGGTGCACGGCACCGCGCGCTCGGCCGCACGTCGGCGCGAGGTCGAACGCTCCTTCGGTGGGCTCATCGTGCTGCACGCAGGAGCTGCGTTCCACGTCGCCGACCGCACGGCCCTGGGCGAGTTCGCCTCCCGTCGCCATGCCGCCCGCGCCGCCATCGATCGTGGTGGCTGGGCCGTCATCGTGCACGCGTGGGACCGGTTCTACGTGCTCGCATGCGAGCCGGCGACCGACGGCGGCGCGCAACTCGGACGCACGGCGGTCAGCTTCCGATCGCGAGCCGTTGCAGACGTCGTGCCGGCGATCGACGACCGCGTGGCGATGACCGCCTGAGTCGCGCTATTCGGGTGTGACCTGCAGGTCTCGCACCACGCGCAGCCGTTCCTCACGGATCTGCGCTGCATCACCCTGACGCGCCACGAGCAGGCACTCGTCGATCGACGGCGCCAACGTTCGCGGATTGAACGGCTTGGTGATGTACTGGAGCGCGCCGGTCGTCAGGCCGCGCTCGTGGTCGCGCAGGTCGGCTCGTGCGGTCAGGAAGATGATCGGGATACCGCTGGTCTCGTCGGCCTTCAGCAGCTCCTCAGCCACTTCCCATCCGTCCTTGAACGGCATCATGACGTCGAGCAGGATCACGTCGGGGATGTTCGCCCGCGCGACCTCCAGCGTCTGACGGCCGTCGGACGCCTCCAGCACGGTGTATCCCTCGGCTTCGAGGTTCACGCGCACGAGCAGGCGAATCGGCGTCTCGTCATCGGCTACCAGGACCGTCGTCTTCGATCGGTCGGGTTGCTCGCTCATCGTGCTCCATTCGAGTCGCCGGCTGCTGCTGGCAGTTCCACGGTGAAGGTACTACCCGATCCCGCCTGCGAGGATACCCAGATCTTTCCACCCATCGCATCGACGAGGCCCTTGGAGATGTACAGGCCGAGGCCCGACCCCGCGATGCCCGTCGCGCCCGGTGAGATGTAGAACTTCGTGAACAGCTGCTGCTGCTCGGCGGGAGCGATGCCGCGCCCCGAGTCGTGCACGCCGATGCGGATGCGATCGCCCTGCGTGCCGACCTCCACGCGCACCTCGCCGCCATCGGGCGAGAACCGCGCGGCGTTGTCGACGAGATTGGCCAGCACGGTCTCGAGCTTCTCGGCGTCGGCCCGCACGCTCAGCCCCTCCTCGCCGCCGATCGTGATGTGCCGTCGTGCGCCACGATCGCGCGCCCGGTCGACCGCTGCCTTGAGCAGCGGTGTCACCGTCACGTCGCTGACGTGCACCTCGACGGAGCCGGCGTCGATGTTCGACACCTGCAGCAGGTCGTCGACGATGCCGGTCAGTCGCTCGGTCTCCGTCGCGATGTATTCGAGGAACACCTTGCGGTCCTCCTCCGGGAATTCCATGTCGTCGCGTAGCAACGTCGTCGCGAAGCCATAGATCGACGTGAGCGGCGTGCGCAGCACGTACGAGACGGTCGACACGAAGTCGCTCTTGAGCCGGTCGAGCGTGTAGGTCGCCGACACGTCGCGGAAGGCGTGGATCCAGCCGTCGGCGTCGGAGCCCGGGCCCTGCAGCAGCGAGGAGGTGAACGACAGGAACATCGGCACGCCGCTCGGGCGCGCCTCGATGACCGAGACGCCGGCCTCGACGACGGTGTCGGGGCCGAGCCCCATCACGTCGCGCCACTGGCGACCGATCGCATGCTCCTCGCTGACACCGGTCAGCTCGGCCGCGGCGCGGTTCCAGATCGTCACCCGTCCCGTGGTGTCGGTCGCGAGGATGCCCTCGCCGATCGACTCGAGCAGGATCTCCAGGCGCTCGCGCTGCCGCCTGATCGAGTCGTAGAGCTCCGCGTTGCGGATGGCGATCGCCGCGCTCGACGCGAAGCTCTCGAGCGACGTGATCTCGGCCTGGCTCCACTGGCGCTGGCGCCGCGAGTAGACGCTCAGCACGCCGATCAGGTGCCCACGCGGGTGCCGCAGCGGCACGCCCAGGAACCCGTCGTAGCGCTCCCCCGCGCTCGACTGCGCGACGCCCTCGGAGGCGAGTTCGACGACCGACACGCTGTGGCGCGACCGCGCGACCTCCTCGACGAGGCCACCGATCGGCGACGACAGCATGGCCGCGACGAGCGTCTCGTCGGGTCCGGCCGAGGAGTGCACGCGCAGTTCGCCGGCAGCGGCGGCATCGACGTCGACACCGCTCCCGTTGCTCGACCCCGTGATGGTGGGGAGCTCACGGTCGAACGCGGCCGCGCGGGCGGCGGTCTCACCGGCGATCGCGAGCGAGCAGGCGTCGACCTCGAGCAGCACGGCGGCCTGTTCGACGATGCGGTCGAGCACGGTCTGCGCCTTGAGCGTCTCGGCGAGCAGGGCCGACACGTCGGCGAGCACCTCGCTCAGGCGCCGCGTGCGGCGTTCGTTCTCGAACAGCCCGCTGCGCTCGAGCGCGGCCGTCGCGGCGGTGCCGAGGTTGTTGGCGACGACGAGCTCCTCGTCGCCGAAGCGCACCTGCTGGTTGAAGCACACCACGACGGTGGCGGAGTGGCGCCCGCTGATCTGCACGGGTACGGCGAGCTGGCTCGCGACGCCGACGCCCCCCATGAGTGCGCGCCACTTGGGGCCGAGGCGCTCGTCGCTCATCACGTGGCGGCTCGTGACGACGCGGCGCAGCTCCATGGCGAGGGTCGCGGTCGACTCCTCGAAGCTGCCGGTCAGCTCGAGGTCCTGCTCGGCGAGCGCGGGCGCGAGCCACGCACCCTCGAGGTGGAGCTCCTCCTCGTCGCCGTCGCCGCCCACCACGATCGCCCAGTCGCCGTCGAGCACCTCGGTCGCGGCCTGCGCGAGCGCCGCGAGGGTCGCCTGGCGCGACAGGCTCGCGGAGAGCACCTGGCTGATGCGGTAGAAGCCGGCCTGGATGCGCGCCTGACGCGAGTGGTTGGAGTAGGCCTCGGCGTTGTGGAGCGCGAGCGACGCGAGGTCGGCGAAGGCCTCGAGCAGTGACTGCTCCCGCTCACCCATGACCCGTGACGAATCACGGTCGGCGACGGAGATCACGCCGCGCAGGTCGCCCTGCCACCGCACCGGCACGGCCACCGCGCGGCGCACGCCCTGGAAGACGGGGTGGATGTCGGGGCCGACCTCCTGCTCGTAGTCGTTCGTGAGCTGGGCGACCCCGCTCTGCACGACACGGCCCGCGAGCCCCTTCATGCCGACCTGCTGGCCGATCACGCTCTGTTCCGCCTCGCCGAAGGCCGCGGAGAGGGTCAGCGACCCCTGCTCGCGGTCGTAGACGTAGAACGCAGCGCTCTCGGTTCGGAACAGCTTCACGACCTCGGCGACGATGTGCTCGAGCACGCGATCGAAGCGCAGGTCGGCCGTGAGCGACTGCGCGGCGCGGGCGAGCGCGAGCTGCTCGTCGAGGTGGCGCCGGCTGCCCTGGTAGAGGCGCACGTGTTCGATCGCAGCGGCGATCTCGACCGCGATCAGCTCGATGAGCCGGATCTCGGCGGGCTCGAACGGGTGGTGCGCGCGATCGAGCACGAGCACGCCGAGCACGTCTTCGCGGTGGCGCAGCGGCAGCGCGACCTCGGTGCCGGCGGCGGCATCGGTCTCGGCGCGTGCCGACACGGGTTGGCGATCCTCGATGGCGAGGCGCGCGCTCGCGGGCAGGTCGGCCTCGCGGAACGGACCGACCTCGACCTGCTGCGCAGCCCACGTGGCCTCGCGGCCGTCGAGCCCGTCGCTCCAGCGCATCGACGCCACGACGCGATCGGCGTCGGTCTGCTCCCCCAGTTCGCGGGCCGCGACGCGGAGCACCTCGTCGGGGTCGAGTGACTCGCGGATGGCGCGCGCGACGCTCGCGACGATCAGTTCGCGCTCGCCGACGTCGCGCAGCTGCTGGGCGAAGCGGGCGCGTTCGATCGCCACGGCGGCATCGTTGGCGAGCTTCTGGATGAAGTCGACCTCCTCGCGACGGAAGGCCCTGAGGCGTCCGCTCGTCGCGATGACGGCGATGCCGATCATGCCGCCGCTGGTGCGAAGTGGCACGTAGAGCGCGCTGCCGGTCGCACCGACCACCCCGGCCACCTGCGCGTTGTGGAGCGACTCGCTCGCCGCGTCGAGCACCCGGTGCGAGGTGCGGTCACGCACGACGCGGGCCACGGCCGACTGGTCCTCGGCGAGGTCGATGGAGATCGCCGAGACCTCCGCGTCCATGCCGCCCATCGCGGCGGCACCGACCGCGCGACCGACCTCCTCGTCGACCGAGAGCAGCACGCACCGGTCGACCTCGAACAGGTCGTCGACGGTGCGGAAGAGCGCCTGCGCGATCTCGCCCACGCCAGCGGCTCCCACGAGCAGGCGCGAGAACTCGAAGACTGCGTCTTCGCGTCGAGCGGCTCCCGTGGTGCGCGTACGCGTGCGCGTGAAGATTCCCATCGCGGGGATCCTACTCGGTCGCGCTCCGTCGTGGCCGTCGGCCCTCGCAGAGAGTGTGCATTTCGACCGCAGCTGCACCGGGCGCGCCGGCAGCCCCGGTGCGCGGGGCCCTGCGAGCCGTCCGGCTGCGATACTTCCGGCATGACGAATCAGGATCCGCATCGCACCCTGCTGCTCGCCTCGCCCCGTGGATGGTGCGCCGGCGTCGACCGCGCCGTCGACGTGGTCGACCAGCTGCTCGTGCTGCACGGCGCTCCCGTCTACGTGCGCAAGCAGATCGTGCACAACCTGCACGTGGTGCGCGACCTCGAGGCCAAGGGCGCGATCTTCGTCGAGGAGATCGAGGAAGTGCCCGAGGGCAGCGTCGCCGTGTTCAGCGCCCATGGCGTCTCCCCGGCCGTGCGCGCCGAGGCGGATGCCCGCAACCTCACCGTGATGGATGCGACGTGCCCGCTCGTGACCAAGGTGCACATGCAGGCGATCAAGTACGCGCGCAACGGCTACACGATGGTGTTCATCGGCCACGAGGGGCACGAGGAGGTCGAGGGCACGATGGGCGAGGCGCCCGACAACATGGTGCTCGTGCACGACGAGGCCGCGGTCGACACGATCGAGAT
>JAOPYW010000045.1 GCA_025964405.1 Thermoleophilia bacterium
TGGAGAGTTCCTCGCTCTCGGCGCGGTCGACGACGTCACGGGCGGCAACCACGCGGGCGCGCGCCTCCGGGTTGAGCGTCACCTGCACGCCGCCGCGTGCGACGCGTTCGACCTCCTCGATGGGGAGCTCGAATCCGGTGATGTCGAAGGTGGTGTGCGGGGTGGTATCGCGTGCGGTTGAGGCCATGGCCGCAGTCTCGCACGCGGGGGCGCCGCCCGACGCCTCCTGCGGCACGAAATGCCATCGCACGCGACCGGCGCGTGGGGCGGGTGCGCTGCGCCGGGGACGCAGGGGTCTGTCACGACTGAACTGGGGTTGGACCTCGCATAGCGGGGTCCAACCCCAATTCTGTTGCGCGTTACGGGAGCAGGAGTGCGGCGGCGGCGTCGAGCGACGGCTGGGGCGCCGCCGCGAGCGGCACGCCGAGTCGGGTGCACGCGTAGCGCAGCGGCGCGATCGTCGCGCCGGGCGCGAGCCCGACGAGCTCGGCCTGCACGACCTCGACCTCGTGCTCGGCCGCCAGGCGCACGATCGTGTCGAGCACCTTGGCCGGACCGACGTAGCTCGGGCGCTCGATGTTGGTCGACACCTGCGCGATGCCGCGCGAATCGAGCAGGAACCCGAGCGCGCGGATGCCGGGCAGCGCGTCGTTGGTCGCGGCCGTTGCACGGATCGATGCCGCGATCGCTCGTACGACGTCGAGGTTGTCGGTCGCGAGGTCGACGTTGAACGCCACGAGCACGCTCCGCACACCGACGATCGTCACGCCCGCCGACGGGTGCGGGGAACGTGGCCCTGCCAGGAGCTCCAGTTCCCCTGACGCGATGCGCTCCGCCACCGAGGCTGGACCGCCCCGACGCACTGCGCCCGTGAAGCCGGCGTTCGCGAGCAGCGAACCGTCGCGCTGCTGACCGTAGGCCACGGCCGGCACGCCCAGCTCCCCACCCAGGTAGGCGGCCAGCCGCTCGACCAGGGCGTGCGCCGCGTCGCGGCCGGCGTCGCGCATCGCGTCGCGCGTGGCGGCATCGCCTGCGCCCGCCTGCGGCCTCGCATCGAGCGCGATCACGGGCAGCACGTCGAGCGCGCCGACCCGCGGATGCACCCCGTGCCCGGCGTGGATGTCGATCAGTTCGACGCTCGTCGCCGCCAGTGCCTCGAGCGCCGCCGCCAGTGCCTCGCCGCGCCCGACCACCGTGAACACCGTGCGGTCGTGGTCGTGATCGACGTGCACGTCGGCCAGCACCGCGCTCGAGTCGTCGAGCGCCGCCCCCTCGACGATGCCTGCGTCGACGGCCGCGATCAGCTCGTTGACGACGCCCTTGTCGCGCCCGGCGCTGACGTTCGGTACGGATTCGAGCAGGGGCGGTCGGGCGGCGTCGTGCATGCGGGCATCCTGCCACGGGTACGTGTTGCGTGATGCCCCGCGCTCCCCGACACCTCGAGCCACGCCGATGACGCCGTCACTGCGATCGGTCGCGTGCGGGCCCGTCGAGCTGCGGCTCATGACGCCGCGCGTTGCCCAGGAGCTGTTCGTGCTCGCGCGCGACCCCGACGTCTCGCGCTACCTCTCGTGGCCGCCGCACGAGACGGTCGAGGACAGCCTCCGATTCATCCACGACGCGCGGTCGCTGTGGGAGCGCCACCTCGCCTGGCTGCCGGGCATCTTCGCCACCGACTCGGGGCGCCTGCTCGGCTGCATCGGCATCTCCGGCATCGATCGCGCCAATGCGCGCGCCGAGCTCGGCACGTGGCTCGGCACCCCGCACCAGGGGCAGGGCTGCAACGTGCCGGCCAAGTCGGCGCTGTTGGCGGCGGCGTTCGGGGAGCTCGACCTGCGCCGGATCGAGTTGCTCGTACGCGTTGACAACGATCGCTCGCTGCGGGCCGTGCGGGCGCTGCCGGGTGTGCGCGACGAAGGCGTGCAGGCCGAGCGCATCGTGCAGCAGGGCATCGCGTATGACGCCGCCGCCTTCGCGCTGCTGCGCAGCGAATACGACGCAGCGGCGTGGCCGACCGCGACGGTGAATGTAGGCTCACCCCAGCTGTGAGCCCGAGCCGCTCCCCCATCGAGTCCGTCGAGATCCCGAGGCATCCGCGATGACGGAGCGCCCGCCCAAGACGCGCGCGCAGGTCTCGCGCGACCAGGGGGCGGCGCCGCGCCCGGCCGACCACCCGAAGGGTCCGTCGCAGGCGCCCCGTGACCTGCGCATCGAACGCGCGATGAAGCTCGTCAAGCACGCCTCCGTCACCGGGGTGAAGCTGAGCGCACGCACGTGGGCACGCCATCCGACGCACACGTGGCAGGGCCACCCGATCACCCACGACCGCGCGCTCCTGCTCGTCGGCGGATTCGCGGGCAGCACCGGGTTCTACGACCTGCTCGCGCGCAGCTACGAGGCCGCTGGCGCGCGCCGGGTGGCAGTGATGCCCCCGGTCGACAACGCCTTCGCCGACATCCGCGTCAGCGCCGAGCGCCTCGCCTCGATGGTGCGCCTGCTCGGTGGCGACGTCGACATCATCGGCCACAGCGAGGGCGGGCTGGTTGCGCGCTGGTACGTGCACGAGCTCGGCGGCGACGAGGTCGTGCGTCACGTGATCACGGTCGGCACCCCCAATCGCGGGCTGCCGGTGCGCATCGAAGACTACCCGTGGCTCGAGCGATCGGCCACTGCGCGCCGGCTCAACAAGGTCGTCGACGCGGTCGCCAACCGCACCGTGCTCCCCATGGCGAGCGTCGCGCTGCGCCAGATGCTCCGCGGGTCGGAGTTCATGGAGACCCTCGGCGGCCCACGCGTGCCCGAGGGACGCACCGAGTACCTCGCGATCCGCTCGCGGTGGGATGGAGTCGTGCCCTTCTCGAGCGCCGACCTCGAACCCGGACCGAACGTCGCCAACGTGTCACTGCGTGGCGGACCCCGCACCGCCAACCACGCGGCGATCGCCTCCACCAACGTCGAGGCGTTCGAAGCGTCGATGACGTTCGTGCGCCGCCCCTGAATTCAGCACAGGACGGCAACCGCATCCGTGCGGTCACCGTCCTGCTGAGGTGCAACGACGAGGGGGTCATTGCGATCGCACGGGCGGTCGAGCGCATCCATGCGCGCCAGCTCCGTGCTCCTTGCGTGCAGCCCTAGACGTACTTGGGCGTGGGCTGCGGAACCTTGGGTGCCTCAGGCTTGGGAGCCTCCGGCGTCTTGGGCGTGGTGGGCGGGAACTCACCCTTCGGCAGCGGGTCGACGTCGGGCATCGGCTTGGTGTCGCCGCCCTTCGGAGCCGGAACCGGGGCATCGCCATCCTTGGGGGCCGGCGCCGGAGCGTCGCCGTCCTTCGGTGCCGGGGCCTCGCCCCCGCCCTTCGAGACCACGGGGGCCAGCAGCTCGATCGCGGCCTGCATCGTCGCGGCCGTGGCACCGAACCGCTCCTTCGCCACGTCACCCACGGCGACCTCGTGCTTCGTGATGCCGGTCACCGCGAGCTGCCCGCCGAGCATGGCGAGGTCGGTCGACGATGCCATGAGACGCAGGTGCACCTGGTCGGCCGCTGCGTGGAGCTGCTTGAGCAGCTGCGAGTCGGCCTGCTGGAGCAGGACCGATGCGTCGACGAGCAGCGCAGTCGCAGCCTTGGCAGATTCGACGCCCTCGGGCGTGCCGCCGCCGACCTTCATCTTGGCGAGCTGCGTGAGGTGGTCGCCGACCTGCGTGAACGCTTCGAGTGCGCCGGTGTTGAGCAGCTTCTCGGCCGCGGCCTTCGCCGGGTTCTCGTCGGCCGGAGCCTTCGGTGCACCCGGGGCGCCGTCGTCCTTGGGGAGCGGTGCGTCGCCCGACGGTGCGTGCGGCGGTGAGGTCGGACCAGTCGGTCCGTTGCCTCCACCGGGCAGCGCGATCGGCCCGTCGCCCTTGGGGGTCGTGGTCGTCGTCATCGGGTCGGGGATGGGTGTCGAACCGCCCGTCGCGGCCGGCGACGTGGTCGGCGCGTTCACCGGCACGCCGGGCGTGGGCTCGCCGATGCGGATGCTCGGGGCGGGCTTGGGTGCAAGGGTCGAAATCATCATGGCGAAGGCTTCCTCGTGGCTGGGAGTACGAAGGTGCCTGTCTGTCGGGGGAGCTGCGCGCGGCGCGAGTCCCGCAGCTCGGGTGCGGCCGCGTGTGCCGCACGAAGTGGCCGTCCGTGGCCTGCCCGTGACAGCCGTGACGGCCGCGATCACGGGGCTGGCACGATCGACGAGCTGGCACGATCGACATGGGGCTTGACGTCGGTATGCGAGGCCTAACCCCAGGTTTGTGGTGCGCCCACCCGATCGACGAACTGGCACGATCGACATGGGGCTTGACGTCGGTATGCGAGGCCTCACCCCAGGTTTGTGGTGCACCCCCCGGGGCCAGGTGCGCCGACCCAGGATCAGTCGAAGAGGTTGTCGAACGAGGCGAGCAGTTCGGCGCTGCGTTCGTCACCGCGGCCCGCGGCCCGCATGAGCCAGCGGCGCGCCTCGGCCGCGTCGCGTCGCTCGGCGTCGGCGTCGTTCGACCCGCGTGCTTGCTCGCTTGCACCGTCGACGAGGCAGCGCACGCCGAGGCGCCGCATCGC
>JAOPYW010000054.1 GCA_025964405.1 Thermoleophilia bacterium
GTAGCCCTTCGTGGGATCGAGCGTCATCGCAGGCGGTGACGACCACTGCTTCGGGGGAGCGGTGGCCGCAGGCTTCGCGGCGGCCGGGGTGGCGACGGGCGTGGCGGTGGTGATCATCTGCACGGGCAACTCCGAGGATCGTGACTTCCCCGGTACATCCCGCTCGTCCGGGCGCCGCGACCGGGGTCAGTGGTCGCTCTGGCCTTCTGCGTGCAGCTCGCGGGCCGCTGAGGCCACGGGCTCCTGCGAATCGGGGTGGAACTGCTGCGCCATCTTGGTGTCGAGGGGCTCGCGGCCGTCGGCATCCGGCTCGTGTGCCAGCGTGTCCTGGCCCTGCGCTTCGCCCTCGGTGCGTGCGGCGAGCCGGCGCGTGGCCTCGGCCATCGCTTCGGTGTCGGGCGTCGGGTCTGCGGCGTGGGTGCTGTCGGTCATGTCGGCTCCGTGGTCGGGTACCGAAATCCTCACCGTCACATCACGCAGCAAACGGTCTGGCGGCGAGCTCCACCCGGGTCGCCCGGCCGCCCGCGCGCACCGCCCGCGCCCTCACCCGAGGCATTGGTCACTTTGACCCCGTATGTGGGGCCGAAATCACCCCGACCGAACCGTCCGGCGATTCGTCGGCCGATCGATCAGGCGGAGACGCCTGCCCGCTCGTTCTCCATGAGCACCCAGCTCGCGTGGCGGATCGCGCCGATGCGCTCTTCGAAGTCGAGCGCGGAGGCGTAGGCCTCGCACTGCGTTCGGTCGATGCCGAGCGTGTCGAGGTAGTCGTCGGTGCCCCACTCACGCAGCACACGGCCGAGCAGGTAGACGTCGAGCTGCTCCTCGATCGGGAGCTCGGCGATCGCCGGGGCCGTATCGACCTCGTCGGCGAACTCCTTCGACATCGCGCGCGGGCTCGGGCCCGAGAGCGGAGTCGCCGGGCGCGGCGCACGATCGAGGTCGGAGCCGCCCGACATGATCGGTTCGCCCCAGCTGCCGTCGGCTTCGCGCTCGACGGGCTTGCCGTCGGCGCCCATCGCAACTGTCTTCGGAGCCTGCGTGTTCTTGGGCGGGCCCGCCTCGGTGCGCACCTGTGCCTTGGTGATCTCGCCCGATGCAACCTTGGCCGCGAGGTCGATCATCTTGGTCTCGTCGATGCGCCCGGCCGTCTGGCCCTTGCGCAGCAGGTCGGCGATCGTCACCGACAGGTCGCCTGCCTCCACGCGCTCGAGCACCTCGGCCGGGAGGTCGAGGAGCTTGAGGTGGGTCTGTGCCCACGCCGGCTTGAGGCCGAGCGACTTGGCGAGCTGGGAAGCGTCGAGCTCCTCGTTGAGGTCGAGCAGGAGGCGCAGGGCGCGTGCGGCCTGCACCGGCTCGAGCGGCACGCGTTGCACGTTCTCGGTGAGCATGAGTGCGTAGTACTCGGCCTCGCTCAGGCCCTCGCGCACCTCGCAGGTGGCGGCGTTGAAGTGCAGCACGCCGGCGTCGAGCAGCGCATTGAGTGCGGCCAGGCGTCGGTGGCCGGCGATGAGGCGGTACTGCTCTGCCGAGCTGTCGGCCGACTGGGGGAGCGCACCGTCGGCGTCGGCTGCGGTATCCCACGGACGCACGATGAGCGGGGTCAGCAGGCCGACCTCGCGGATCGAGCGCGCCAGCTCCTGGATCTCCGGCAGGTCGAGGCGGATGTTGTCGCCCGCGTGGATCTGGTCGAGCCCGACCTCACGCGTGCCGCGGGCCTTCGTCGCAGTCGCACGGAGCGGCTCGCGACGCAGCGCGTCGGCTCGCTTCTGCGCCTTCGCGGCGGTTGCGTCTTCGGCGCGCTGGGCGGCCGCTTCTTCTGCGATCTGGACCTTGTCGACGTCACTCATGGTCGGAGATGGTACGCAGCGGGTCGGTCGCAATCTGCTACCCGCCGCGCCCGGCGGCGGTTCCCCCTTGGCAGCGCGGCGGCGACGATGCACCATCGAGTGGTGACCCCGGGGGTGTGGGTCGCGTCGCCGAGGGAAATCGCCGTGGATCCAGCCAACATCAATTCCGGTCGTGCGCGCCTGCGTGCACCGACAGCTCCGACCGACGACGCAGCCGCGACGACCGACGGGTCCGACCACGGCCTGCTCATCCGCGCGGCGGAGGCGGAGCGCCGCGCGCGGCCCGTCGCATCGCATGCGACCGATGGGGTGGATGCGCTCGCGCCGCCGCGCGCACAGCTCCCCAACTGGATCGAACGACACGGCCATGGCACCATGCCTGCCGTCGTCGCCCACCGGGGCAACGCCACGAAATCGGGTACCTCCGGCAACGACCTGGCATCGCTGCGGGCGGCCGCCGCCGACGGGTCGAGCGACGCCGTCGAGTTCGACATGCGCCGGCTGCGCGACGGCACCATCGTCGTGCACCACGACGCCCACGTGTGGGAGGGACCACTCTGGGGTCGGAGCCTCGCCAGCCTCACGCGCGATGAGCTCAAGGACCATCCGGAGATACCGACCCTCGAGGAGTTCGCGTCGGAGGCGGGCCGCCTGGGCGTGAACGTCATGGCCGAGTTCAAGGAGACGGGCTACGAGGCCGAGGCGCTCGACGTGCTGAAGCAGCACCTGCGGCCCGACCAGCTCGCCGTGTGGAGCTTCTCGCGCGAAGCGCTGCGCAACGTGCACGAGGAGGACGCCTCGATCCCGATCGGCCTCGTCGCGCAACGCCATTTCTGGCACCGGTCGCTCGAACACCAGCTCGACGACCTGGGGTTCACGCCCGCCTTCGTCGAACTCAACGACACCAACGACGACTTCGAGGCGATGGCCACGGCCCGACGGCGGGACGTCGACCTGATGTTCGGCTCGGGCGCCCGGTCGACCATCGAGGCGCAGGCACACGAGCCCGACGTCGTCGGGTTCGTCGCGAACGATCCGGTGCGCGCGGCCGGCTACCTCAAGGTCGCCTACTAGGCAGGTGGCGGCTCGCGCGGTGCGCCGCAGGTTCCGCAGACGGTGGTAGCGTCAGCTGCAGCATGCAGCTCCCGCCCCTCAACTGGCTCGATCGCTTCGGACGCGGCCGTGGTCCCGCGATCATCGCCCACCGCGGCAACCACGAGCGCACCGAGACCGAGAACGACCTGCCGGCGCTCGAGGCGATGGCACGCGATGGGGTGAGCGATGCGGTCGAGATGGACATCCGGCGGCTGGGCGACGGCACCCTCGTCATCCACCACGACGCGGCGCTGACCGATGGTCCGCGCGTCGGCGTGCCCCTGGGCCAGCTCACGGCAGCCGACCTCCGGGCGTACCCGCGACTGGCCACGCTCGAGGCATGGGCTCGTCGTGCTGGGGAGCTGGGCGTGAACGTGCTGGCCGAGTTCAAGGAGAGCGGCTACGAGGCCGTGGCGCTCGACGTGCTGCATCGCTTCGTCGCGCCCGAGCACCTGGCCGCCTTCAGCTTCAACCAGCGAGCCCTGCAGGGCATCCACGCCGCCGACCCGTCGCTGCCGGTGGGGCTGCTCGCGAGCCGCGCCAAGGTGGGCCGCCCGACGCTCGTCGACCAGCTGCGATCGCTCGGCTTCACGCCGCACTTCGTGGAGTTCAACGCCGACAACGCGACGGTCGAGGCGCTCGGCACCGCGCAGGCGTTCGGCATCGACCTCATGTTCGGCACGGGCAACGCGGCGTGGCAACGGGAGCTGATCGGTAACCCCGCGGTGCTCGGGTTCCTCACCGATCGGCCGACTGCCGAATGGCGCGTGCGCGACGGCGTGCCGCACGGGTTCGCGGCGCTCGACGCGGGCGTCGGGGGCGAGGCGGAGCCGGAGCAGGCTCCCGTTGATCCGGGCTGGTTCTAGGCGAATCGGCAACACGATCGGCTCGAGGGCGGAATACAGGGTGTGACCGTCGCGACCACCATTCCCGAATTGCCCGCCGCTGCCCCCACTGACTCGGATGCGGTGCGCGCGTCGCTCACCGCTCCCGATCGTTTCGAGGAGCTGTTCACGCGACATGCCCCCGCGATCTTCCGGTTCGTCGCGGCGCGCGTGGGGGTGAGCGCGGCTGAGGACATCGTGGCCGAGACGTTCGCCACGGCCTTCCGTCGCCGCGCGAAGTTCGACCTCGCCGTGTCGAGCGCCCGGCCGTGGCTCTACGGCATCGCCGCGAACCGACTGCACAAGCATCGTGATGCCGAGCAGCGGTGGCTCGAGCGACAGCTCCTCGACCGCGGAGACCGTTACCGCGACGACGGCCCGGGCATCGACGACCGGCTCGATGCCGCACGGCTCGCGCCGCAACTCGCAGCTGCGCTGCTGACGTTGTCAGTCGGGGAACGCGACGTGCTGCTGCTGTTCGCGCTCGAGGATTTCAGTGGCGACGAGATAGCGGTGGCGCTCGGTATCAGGCCCGGGACCGCTCGCTCACGCCTGAGCCGCGGACGCGCCCAGCTCCGCGCACTGCTCGAGCATCAACTGGACGAGGGGGCCATCCATGACTGACATCGATCACACCACCGACCCTGCACTCGACGCGCTGCGTGCGAGCCTGCTCGAGATCGATGCGGATGACGCGTCGCTCGACCGCATGCGAACAGCGTTGCGGAACGGCGTTACTGACACGGCGCACGTTCGTCCCCGAAGACCTCGACGTCGTCGAGTCGTGCTCGCGCTCGTGGTGGCCGTTGCGGCAGCCGTCAGCGCGGGCGTGGCACTCCTGCCAAGTGCGTCGGCGCCGAGCGGGCATCGAGGCATCGGACCGCGATCGGCAGCTGCGGAGGCGCTTCAGGGCGCAGGCTCCAGGGCCGCTGCCCAGGCGTGGCTGAAGCTTCGCCCGGGCGAGTACTTTCACACGTACTTCATGTCGTTCCAACCTGAGGTCCCCTCCACACGCGAGGATCCGATCGACGGCACGTTCGCGTACGACATTCCCGGAACCGGTGAGTTGTGGATCGATCGATCAGGACATGGTGCAAACGTACAGGTCGGTGGCGCGCAGACGCTCAAGCACGGACCTACCGTGAGCCGCAATCGTGCGGGCAAGATCGTGGGGTCAGGCGGTTTGACGGTGCTCGAAAACGGCGTGTCGATCGAGCAGAGCCTGGCCCACGCATGGGAAGTGGGGTACCTGGCGTGGCCGCGAGGTTCGAAGCCGTCGTTCCAGCGGGCGTGGCTGCGGGTGGGACATGACTTCGAGAAGACCGCCGACTTCGTCATGGTGCCGACCGGCAAGCCTCACGACCTCGGAAGTCCCGACGAGATGACCCGCATCGCATGGGGGGCTTCTATCGAGGAGATCGAGGCGCTCCCGGCGTCAGGCCCGTCGCTCGACGCCGCGATCGTGGAACTCATCAACGACGATTCGGGTCAGCTCGCGATGTTCGGACCGGTACCGACGGGCTCCAACGGCGTCACGGTAGCGACCCGCCGGTCGGAGGCGGGCATCGAACATGCAACGCAACTGCTTGGCGGAGCGCCCCTTCCGCCGGCTGCGCGCCGCGCCATCTACCGGTGGCTCGCCGCACAACCGGGCGCGCACCTCGACGGCCCGGTCACTGACGAGCTCGGGCGCAGGGGCACCTCGATCACGTTCACGCGAGTGCACGCGAAGGATGTGCCTGCGCGCGACGTGACGGCCCAGCAGCTGATCGAGGCAGCACGCGCCGCCGGTACCGACCTCCCCGATACGACTTCGCGGAAGACGTGGCATGTCGCGGCGCATCGCGAATATCGGCGATGGATCGCCAACATCGTCTTCGACCCGCAGTCGGCGAACCTTCTCCAGTCGTGGAGCTACTCCAAGCAGAAGTTCCCGGTGGAGGTGCCCCAGCTGCTGCTCAACGAGGGAGATCCACATCCCGAATTTCGCGTCGAAGGGGGCAACGACACGACCTTCGGCGGCGTCGCGAACGGCCGCATCTGGGTCTCGCGTGATCGTGTCATGTCGATGGAGCCACGTTCGCCGATCTGCGCTGACGCTCCCAAGACCTGTCGCTGACGTCAGTCGAAGTCGAGCGGGTCGGTGCCGTTGCGGCCGGCCGGGTCGTCGAGCGCGTCAATCGCTGCATGGTCGGCGTCAGTCAGCTCGAAGTCGAACACCGCGATGTTCTCGGCGATGCGTTCGGGCTTCGACGACTTCGGGATCACGACGTTGCCCACCTCGACGTGCCAGCGCAGCACGACCTGGGCCGGCGTTCGACCCAGCCGCTCCGCGATCGTGACGATCGTGTCGTTCGCAAGCAGCTCCTTCGTGCCGTTGCCGTGACCGATCGGACCCCAGGCCTCGGTGGCGATGCCGTGCTCCTCGTGGAAGGCGCGCAGCTCGCCCTGCTGGAAGCGTGGGTGCAGCTCGACCTGGTTGAGCGACGGCACGGTCTCGAACTCCCCGGCGAGCGCCTCGAGGTGCTCGATGTTGAAGTTCGACACGCCGATCGAGCGCACGGCGCCGTCGGCCTTCAGGCGTTCGAGGGCGCGCCACGTCTCGTGCCGGCGCGCCTGGTCGGAGGTCGGCCAGTGGATGAGGTAGAGGTCGACCACGTCGATGCCGAGCTTCGAGCGGCTGGCCTCGAACGCCGCGAGGGTCGAGTCGTAGCCCTGTTCGGTGTTCCAGACCTTGGTCGTGACGAAGAGCTCGTCGCGCGCGATGCCGGCCGCTGCGATCGCCGCGCCGACGCCCCGTTCGTTCTGGTAGATCGCGGCGGTGTCGATGGAGCGGTAGCCGGAGGCGAGGGCCGCCTCGACCGCGACCTGCGTCTCGTCGTCGGGCACGCGGAAGACGCCGAAGCCGAGCTGCGGCATCGTCACGCCGTCGTTGAAGGTGGTCGTCGGTACGGTCGTGGTCTGGGTCATCGGGCACGCTCCTGGGCTCGGGTTCGCCAAGGTCTACCACGACCCGCACGCGGTGAACGTGCTGCCCCGTGCTCAGCGCGACGCGAGGTCGATCGCGCGGTCGGCGACGGCCCCCGCGAAGTCGCGCCCGAGCCGCAGGTCGGGTATGCCCGGTGCCGAGTTCGTCTCGGTCACCACGAATTGCCGGGCCGCGTGGTCCTCGATCGCCTGGTCGATGTGGCGGCCGACCGGCATGACGTCGACCCCGGCCATGTCGAAGCGCCCCGGAATCGGTGCGTAGCCCGCGAGCGCGGTCTCGACGAGGGCCGGCGGCGCCTCCTCGACCGCCACGTTGCGTCCCCAGCCGCCGCCATCGAGGTTCGACGTGCCGCTGCCAGGTGCACCGATGCGCTGCATGAGCGTGTGGACGAAGGGCCGGTCGGCGCGGTCGCGCGTGATGAGCGCGCGGTAGTCCATGCCCGACTCGGTGGCCTCACCCGCAGGCGTCTGCCACCGCACCATCGCACCCGGGATGCGCTCCTGCACCAGGAGGACGGGCGCGTTCGGCGACCCCGCGAAGTGCCGTTCGATGTAGCGCCGCGCGCTTGCGTGGTCGTCGAAGAACTTCACGCCGCGGCCACCCTCGCCGTCGAACGGCTTCACCACGACCCGGTCGGGGAGGCCGGCCAGCGCCGCCTCGGCGTCGGCGGGGCCCATCGCATAGCGCGTCGCGATGCTCGGGGTTCCGAACGACTCGTAGGCAAGCTGCGACTTGATCTTGTTGCTCGTCGTCGCGATCGACGTCGTGTCGTTGAGCAGGGGCACGCCAATGCCGTGCAGCTCATCCATCGTGCGGAGGCCGTGCACGCTCGGGTAACGCGTCACGACGAAGTCGAGTGCGCCGACGTCGCCGCCGGCTGCGTCGAACACGCGCGTGCCGGCGACCCGCGTGGCGTCGGCGTCGAGCCAGATCGCGCTCACCCCACGTCGCGCCAGCGCATCGCCGATGAGCAGCGCGCTGTTGCCGCCCTCGCCGGTGTCGGCGCGCGAGAAGATGCCGATGCGCAGGTTGGCGACACCCTCGCCGGCATCGACGAGTGCGGCGCGACCGACGCCGCGTCCCTCGGCGGCGGTGCCTGGTCCGACCGTCGCCAGTGCCGCGGCGGGCACGTTCGTCAGTTCGCTCCACGCGCGGCCCACGGCCTGTCGCACGGGCGCAAGGGCCCTGGATTCAGTGATCAGCACGGTCTTGACCTTCCCCAAGGTCGCGTCTCGACGGCCGCGCATGCGCGCACCGCTCCCCACCGTCCCATCGATTCGGTGGAGCCGCGCGTTTCAGGCGAGCCGGCCCGAATCGGCTCCGAACGGCGGGCTACACTGGACCCATGTTGATCGTGCTGCCTCCCAGCGAGACGAAGGTCGACGGCGGCGACGGACCTCCGCTGCAGCTCGATGCGCTCTCGTTCGGGGAGCTGACGGCGGTGCGCGAGCGGGTCGCACGCACGCTGGCCCGCGCGAGCGAGCACCCCAAGCGCGCCATGGTCGCGCTCGACCTCGGGCCGACCCAGGCGGGCGAATTGCAGCGCAACGTCGAGCTGCACAGCGCACCGACGCGACCGGCGATCGAGCGCTACACGGGTGTGCTCTACGACGCGCTCGACGTGGGGAGCCTGTCGGCCGACGAACGCATGCGCGCAGACGAGCGGCTGGCCGTGTGCTCGGCGCTGTTCGGGCTGGTGCGCGCCAACGACGGCATCCCCGCGTATCGCCTGTCGGCGGGGTCGAAGCTGCCGCGCATCGCGTCGCTGGCCGCGCTGTGGAAGCCGCGCCTGCAGCGGGTGCTCGCGCGCGCGGCGGATGACGGCCTCGTCGTCGACCTGCGCTCCGGCGCGTACCGCTCGCTCGCGGTGCTCCCGGGTGCGATCACCGTGCGCGTGCTGACCGAGCGCTCCGACGGCACGCGCACCGTGGTGAGCCACTCGAACAAGGCGACGAAGGGTCTGCTCGCGCGCCTGTTGGTGCAGCAGCCTGCACCGTGCCACACGCTCGACGACGTCGCGGCGGTCGCGCGTGACGCCGGATTCACCGTCGAGCTGCAGGGCCCGTTCGGGCTCGACGTCGTGCTGCCAGCGGCCTGAGCGGGTAGCGTGGCCCCATGACCCGCCGTTCGTTCGTTCGCCGTCATCCCAAGCTCATCCTCGTCGGAGGCCCGATCGCGTTGGTGGGTGTGCTCCTCGCCGTGCTCCTCGCGGAGCTGCAGTACGCACGCAGTCGCGAATACGCGGTCGATTCCAGGTTCGAGCTGGAGCGGAGCTTCCCGGGTGACGGCCCGACCATCGAGCTCGGCGTGGTCGGTGACTCGACGGTGGCAGGCCTCGGGGTCGACGACGTCGACGACACGCTGCCGGTGCAGGTCGGGCTCGAGCTCGCGGCGCGTACGGGGCGCCCGGTGCGGGTGCGCGGCTACGGCGTGTCAGGCGCGACGATCGGGAGCGTGCTCGACCAGCAGCTGGTCGACGTGCCGACCGACCTTGACGTGCTCGTGTTCGAGGTCGGCTCGAACGACGTCACGCACATGACCAGGCTCGAGCAGGTGGAGCAGCGCACGCGCAGGCTCATCGACGCGGGGCGCCGCCATGCGCCGATCGTCGTGCTCGGCACGGCCGGCCGACTCGACACGACCAACTTCAAGCGCCCGCTCCGCGACATCGTCATGGCGCGCGCGAGCCAGGTGCGTGCGCGCCAGCTCGCCGCCGCCCACGCGGAGTCGATCGGGGTCGTCGAGATCGGTGGCGCGAAGGTCGGCGACGAGTTCAATGCGACGAAAGACGCCGTCTCGTTCGACGGCTTCCACCCGGCACGGGCGGGCTACGGTGTCTGGGCCCGCGCCCTCGCGCAGGAGATCGCGCACCAGCTCGACCGCGTGAAGTCGCCCGCCTGAAGTCGCCCGCCTGACGCCTGCTGTCACGTGGATCGACCGACGGTTCGGTCGGGGTGAATATGTCCCCCTATGGAGGGCCGAAGTGACCAACGCCTACCGCGAGGGCGTGACCTGGGCCTGCGGTCCGTGTCGTACCCGATCCGTGTACAACCCGTCTGCGGTCGGCGCCTGATCGGCACCGGGTTCGCCCGCGAGACGGTCTCGGGTCAGGCGTTGGTCACTTCGGCCCCGCGGGCGGGGCCGAAGTCGCCCCGACCGAACCTGCGCGCTGCCCCGAATCTGATCGCCTCGACGGAACGCGGTCGGGGGTTCCCACAGGTTCTTCCGGTTCGCGACAACCGAAGGGGCGCGGCCCGCGTACTGCTCCCCGGACCACCGTCGCGACCGATCGTCGCACGGGACACGGAATGCGACGCGACCTGCGGGTCGCGCCGGACAAGGAGATCACCATGAGCGAGCTCGAAACACAGGAGCAGCTGGACGAACCCCGCGCCAAGTCGGCGCTGGAGCAGCTGGAGAGCGACCACTACTCACGAGGCCGCTTCCTCAAGCTGGTCGGCGGAGCAGGTGCGGTCGGCGCGTTCGGCATGCTCGTCGCGGCCTGCGGCGGCGATGACAAGAAGTCGAAGACCACCGCGTCGACGATGGCCAAGACCACCGCGTCGACGACCTCGACGATGGCACCCAAGGGTGGCGACCTCGAGATCGTGAACTACGCCCTCACGCTCGAGTACCTCGAGGCGGCGTTCTACGCGGCAGCGATCGACAGCGGCCTGTTCAAGGGCGCCGAGCTCGAGGCCATCAAGATCATCGGTCAGCACGAGCAGGAGCACGTGACGGCACTCGCCGCCGCGGCGAAGAGCCTCGGTACACCGGCCACGGAGCCGAAGGCCAAGTTCCCGCTCGAGGACCGCATGTCGGTGCTCAAGCTCGCGGCCACCGTCGAGAACCTCGGCGCGGCTGCCTACCTCGGCCAGGCCGCCAACATCCAGGACGCCGGCATCCTCGCCGCGGGTCTCTCGATCCACAGCGTCGAGGCTCGCCACGCGGCGGCCCTCAACACGCTGATCGGCGAGAACTTCGTGCCCGACGGTGCCTTCGCCAAGGCCGCGACCATGGACGAGGTCCTTGCGGCCGTCAAGCCGTTCCTCGTTGCGTAACGCTCCCAACCGAAAGAGATTGTGATCACCATGAACCAGGACACGACAGGTTACGCGGAGCCCGGCCTCGCGACGATCGAGATCGAGGGCATGACCCGCGAGAGCTTCCTCATCAAGAGCGCGCTCGCAGCGGGTGCCGTCTACGGTGTCGGCATGGTCGGACCCTTCGTCCGCCAGGCCTTCGCAGCCGACGCACCGAGCGACGAGGGTGACATCAAGATCCTCAACTTCGCGCTCACGCTCGAGTACCTCGAGGCCGCCTTCTACAAGGAGGGCCTCGGCAAGGTGAAGTTCACCGGCACCAACAAGTCGGTCATCACCGAGATCGGCGCGAACGAGAACGAGCACGTCTCGACCCTCATCTCGACGATCAAGGGCCTCGGCGGCACCCCCGTCACGGCACCCGGCGTGATGTTCCCCTACAAGGACGAGAAGAGCTTCCTCAAGCTCGCCCAGGTGTTTGAGGACACCGGTGTCAGCGCCTACAACGGCGCGGGCCCGGCGATCAAGAACAAGGACCTGCTCGCGGCAGCGGGTTCGATCGTGCAGGTCGAGGCTCGCCACGCGGCGCGCATCCGCCTCATCAACGGTGAGCCGGCGGCTCCGGCAGCGTTCGACAAGGCGCTGACCACCGACGCCGTGCTCGCTGCGGTCAAGCCCTTCATCAAGGCCTGACCCATCGCGCCACCACGCAGCCGCGACGCGTCGTCCGGATACACTCCGGGCGGCGCGCCGCACTGCATACGAAGGAAGACGTCACATGGGATTCATCGGACTACCCGAACTGCTCGTGCTCGCAGTGGTCGTGCTGCTGCTCTTCGGGCGCAAGCGCCTCCCGGCACTGGGGAGCTCGATGCGTTCCGCGGGCATCGGCTTCAAGCGCGGCCTGACCGGCGCCACCCCGAAGGACATCATCGAGGGTTCAGCCGAACACGTGTCCCGCACGGACGAGCGTGACGGTGACCACGTCGCCACCGCCACCACCCGCACCACGACCACGACCACCGTCGAGGGTCAGTAACGGCGCATCGGGCGCTGACGTCACCGTCGCCGGACCCGTCACGCGCACGGTGTAGCCACCCTCGTAGTGGCGCTGCACCGGCACCGCGATCACCGTCTCGGCCGTGATGCGCGGATCGAGCACGAAGCTGAGTCGGAACCGCCGGTCACTACGTTGCGGCGCGAAGTCGAACGACAGTGGCGTGCCTGCGACCGCCTGCGGATACGTGCGCACGAGTGCATCGGCCTTGGCCGGCTTGAGCGAGGCGCGGTCGGCGTCGTCCGAGAACAGGCTCGTCGTGCCGGTGCCGGTCGCGGTCGGGTCGGACCAGCCCGCGTAGTGGTAGTAGTACCAGCTGGTCATCGAGCGATCGGCGAGCGCCGCGACCCGCGCGATGTCGGTGACGTCGTCGGAGGAGCCGAACTCGGTGAGGGCGGAGGCCGATCGGTTGCGCGCCGCGGCGACGCGAGCGCGCTCGAAGTTGCCTGCGTGGGTCGCCGCACAGGTCGGGTCGTTCGCACGCGACAGGCCCGGCAGCACGCCTCCGAGCACGCAGTAGCTGTGGAAGCTCAGCACGCGATTCGCGCCGCTGTCGCGGATGGGCGTGCTCGCACCGACGAGGTTGCGCCCGCCTGCCGAGGTGAGCATGTTGCCCTCCCACCACACGGGGGCCTTCGTGTCAGCCACACGAATGCCCGTGATCGCGCGCTCCTGCATGCGCTGCAGCGGACCCGAATCGAACGCACGGCATCCACCGGGCAACACGCAACGGGCCGCGCTCGTGCCGGGGAAGGGCTCGTTGACCACGTCGTAGCCGACCAGGTTCGGGAGGTCGCGCATCACGGCAGCGACCTGGGTCCACTGCGCGGCGAAGCGATCCTGCAGTTGCCCCCTGTTGGCCCACAGCGCATTCCAGGCTGACAGGCTCGACGGCGTGAAGTAGCCGGCGGGGAAGGGTGCGCGCTCCACCTTGGTGCCGGTCGCGAAGCTCGCCCAGTCGGGGAACCCCTCGCCGCCGTGCGCTGCGCCGAACATGTCCTGGTGCGAATCCACGAGTACGCTCACGTCGCGGTCGGCCAGGAGGCTCGCGAGCGCGCGCATGTGCGCGAGGTAGCTCGCGTCGTAGCGCGTGGGAGTCGGCTCGACGCCCGCCCAGAGCACCCCGAGCCGCACGCCGTTGAGGCCGTTGGCCGCGAGCAGCTCCGCATCTCGCGAGTCGAGCGCGCTCCGCGCCAGGCTCGCGCCGAACAGCGTCGACGGCGGTACGTACGGCGCACGCTTCCAGATCATGTTGACGCCGTGGAAGAAGACCACACGCCCCGTCGCGTCACGCAGGAACCGTCCGTCGGCGTGGTACGGCGCCGCGAGGTCGACCGTCGTGCGCTGGTCGACCGGCAGGGCCGCTGAGCCGTCGTCGGTGCGCAGCCGCGTGCGCTGCACCGTGAGCCAGCCGGTGGCACCGCTCCACGTCCACGAGAACGCGGCCGAGTACGGCTCCACCCACAGGCGCGTGCCGGCGGGTATCGCGTGCGGCTCCCAGCGCTTGGCGGCCGTGAACCGGAAGCCGGTGACGGTCGCGGGCGCCGACGCCGTGCGGCCCGGGCCGGAATACCCGGCCCCCGGCACGCGCAGGCCCGCATCGGGGCATCCTGCCGGCGCGGCCCGCACGCCCGCGTCACACTCGGGAGCCGAGGTGGCGGGGCCGGTGACGGCGAGCAGGGGGATGAGGCCGATGAGCGCGGTGACCAGCGCGTATCTGCACGCGCGAAGCATGCGTCCAGCGTGCGACGAACCCTGCGGGGCGTCAATGCATGCGGCCGCCCGCTGGCCGCCGCTCGGCGGGCGTTTGCGCGCCGCGCGCGCCGACTCCGCGCCCTACCGTGCCAAGGAAGCTCACTGCGCGCGCGACCCGCTGCGCACGAGCCAGACGGCTGCATCGCTGGGGAGCCGGTCTTCGGCGGTGAGGGGTGCACTGGCCAGCACCGGTTCGAAGCCGGGAGGCAGGGCCGCCGGTTCGGCCGCGACGTTGACCACGCACGCGAAGTCGTCGCCCCGCGTGAACGCGAGCACGTCGCTGGGAGCCTCGAGCCAGGCCAGCCCGGCGTCGCCCTGCAGCGCGGCCAGGTCGCGCCGCGCGTGCAGCGCTGCCCGGTAGAGCTCGAGCATCGAGGTGGGCTCGCCCTCCTGCGCATCCTCCGCGTATGCCGCCCAGCCGTCGGGCTGCCACATCCACGGCGCGCGGGCCGTGTCGGGCTCGATCGCGAAGCCGGCGCCGGGTGCCGCGTGCGACCACGGAATCGGCACGCGGCAGCCGTCGCG
>JAOPYW010000116.1 GCA_025964405.1 Thermoleophilia bacterium
GCGCACACGTGACTATCGGTGCGCGGGGGGCCCGGCTTGAACGAATTGCCGCATCTACACGTGGTTCGCAACCCGTATCGCCTGACCCGACTGCCTCGCCCGCCCCGCCGGTTGCGAGCCAAGTGAAATGTGGGATCATTCCTCCCATGAGTTCCAACAATGAAGTCACGGTCACGGAGGCGGTCGAACGCCGCGCACAGGGCGCGAAGTGGATCGACGTGCGCGAGCCCGACGAGTGGGCCACCGCCCACATCGCCGACACCACGCTCCGACCCCTCGCCGGAGCCGTCGAGGCGATCCTCGAGGAGCACCCTGATCGCGCCGAGCCGCTCAACATCTCCTGCGCCAGCGGAGGCCGCTCGATGCGCGTGGTGGAAGCGCTCGAGTCGCTCGGCTACACCGATGTGGTGAACGTCGAGGGGGGCATCCGCGCCTGGCAGGCCGAGGGCCGCCCGACCGTGAGCGAGGTCGCGATGACGGCCGAGCAGGTCGATCGTTACTCGCGCCACATCGTGATCCCCGAGGTCGGCATCGCGGGCCAGACCAAGCTGCTCAACGCCCGTGTGCTCCTGCTCGGCGCAGGAGGCCTCGGCTCGCCGGCCGGGCTGTACCTCGCGGCTGCCGGGGTCGGCACGCTGGGCTTCGTCGACGACGACGTGGTCGAGCGCTCCAACCTCCAGCGCCAGGTCATGCACGACGAGTCGCGCATCGGTGTGCTCAAGGCGGAGAGTGCCGCCCGAACCATCGCGAAACTGAATCCTGACGTGACGGTGGAGCAGTACCCGTTCCGACTGACGGCCGACAACGTCTTCGAGGTGCTCGACCAGGGCTGGGACGTCATCATCGACGGCACCGACAACCTGCCCACGCGCTACCTCATCAACGATGCCTCGGTGCAGCGCGGCATCCCGGTGGTGCACGGCTCGATCTACCGCTTCGAGGGCCAGGTCACCGTCTTCCATCCGTTCGAGGGGCCGTGCTACCGCTGCCTCTACCCCGAGCCTCCACCCCCCGAGCTCGCCCCGAGCTGCGCGGAGGGTGGCGTGCTGGGCGTGCTCCCCGGCATCGTCGGTTCGCTGCAGGCCGTCGAGGCGATCAAGGTCATCCTCGGCATCGGTCGCCCGCTCGTGGGCCGGCTCTGGATGTACGACGCGCTCGACGCCGAGACACGCACGCTCAAGCTCCGCCGCGACCCGGCCTGCCCGGCCTGCGGCGAGGGGGAGCGACTCACCGAACTCATCGACTACGAAGCCTTCTGCGCGATGCCCCAGGCGCAGGCGCCCACGGCTGCGCGCTGACGCGCGCACGACACGCTCCGACGACAGGAACCGACATGGCCACCTTCCGCATTCCGCCCGTGCTGCGCCCGCTCACCGACGAGCAGGTCGAGGTCGAGGCTGCCGGCGACACGCTCGCAGCTGCCTTCGAGTCGCTCTTCGCGTCGTATCCCGACCTGCGCTCGCGGGTCATCGGCGATGACGGTGAGCTGCGTCGGTTCGTGAACGTCTACGTCGACGACGAGGACGTGCGTACCCTCGACGGGCTCGCCACCGCGCTCGAGCCGAAGGCGTCGATCATCGTGCTGCCGGCCATGGCGGGCGGCTCGCGATGACCTCCGTGCCGGCCCCGGGAGGTCTCGCTGGCGCGCCGGTCGATCCTGCCGCGCTGCTGGCCCAGGGGGCCGGTGTGCTCTCGGCGATCGGCCACACGCCCCTCGTCGACATCTCGCTCCTGCTCGATCCGGCGACCACGGCACCGGGCGTGCGCCTGCTCGCCAAGCTCGAGAGCGCCAACCCGTCGGGCTCCGTCAAGGACCGCGTCGCCCTCTCGATGATCACCCGCGCCCGCGAATCGGGTGCGCTCCAGCCGGGGCAGATGATCCTCGAGCCCACGAGCGGCAACACCGGCATCTCGCTCGCCATGATCGGGCGCGTGCTCGGCCACCCCGTGCGCGCCGTGATGCCCGCCAACGTCACGCCCGAGCGCATCGGCCTGCTGCAGCTGTTCGGCGCGGAGGTCGTGTTCTCGCCCGCGGAGCTCGGCTCGAACGGCAGCGTGCGCATGGCGCAGGAGCTCGCGGCCGCCGACCCGTCGCTGTTCATGCCGCTCCAGTACGAGAACCCCGCCAACCCCGACGCGCACTACCACGGCACCGCGCCCGAGCTCATCGAGCAGGCCGGCGCGCCGATCGATGCGTTCGTCTCGGGGCTCGGCACGGGCGGCACGCTGATGGGCGTGGGCCGGCGGCTGCGCGAGCAGTTCCCCGACGTGAAGATCGTCGCGGCAGAACCCAGGCCCGGTGATTCGATCATGGGGCTGCGCTCGCTCGAGGAGGGCTACGTGCCGCCCGTGCTCGACGCGTCGAAACTCGACCGCAGGATCCTCGTGGGCAACGCGGCATCGGTTGCGGGAACACGGGAGCTGACCCGCGCCGGCATCTTCGCGGGGGTGTCAGCCGGTGCTGCGCTCAACGTGGCGAAGCGCATCGCGAAGCAGGCCGCGCCCGGCGCGACGATCGTCATGCTCGTCGCCGACAGCGGCTGGAAGTACCTGAGCGCCGGCATCTGGGATGACCGTGACGAAGCGCAGCTGGAGACCGACATGGAAGCAGGGCACTGGTGGTGAGCGACGAAACAGGCGCGGCCGAGCTGCAGCCCGATGGCTCGGTGAAGACCGACATCGACTGGGTGAACGTGACGACGAGCGACTCGCTCACGGCGCTCTACGGATGGCAGGGCACGGGCGTCGTCGCGACCACCGATCCCGCGGAAGGCGCGCCGGGGCTCGCGCTCAATCCTAAGCTCTGGGAGCGCCTGCAGGCGTTCGGGCTCACCGAGAAGCCCTACGAATGCGTGGGCGTCGGCCTCGGGCCGGTGGGCGAGGTGCACGAGTTCCATCCCGTGGAGAACGTGCACGAGGAGCCGGTGACGCGCTACGACATCTCGGCGAAGGACCAGCTGCGGCTGTTCCGCCGCGCGGAGGAGCAGGGGTGGGAGATCACGCTGATGTTCCACACGCACCCGGCGACCGAGCCCGAGCCGTCGGTGACCGACGTGGCGAACGCGGGGTGGCCGGGCGCGGTCTATGCCATCCTCGGCCTCGCCGATCCCGTGCGGCCGAAGCTGCGCGCGTGGCGCATCGTCGACGAGACGGTCAGCGAGCTGCCGGTCGCGGGCGCTCCGGTGCCGCCACACGTCGCCGGCTGACGACGCCCGGCAGCTCGAACAGCCACGGGGCGATCGGCGCGAGCAGGCGATGGACGAGCAGGCTGACCGTGACGACCAGCGCGACCGCGACCAGCGGATACAGGGCCGCGGCGACGTCGGTCGCCGCACCGCCCGAAACGAGCCACGACGCTACCCCCGATCGACGGAGCGCCAGGTCGAGCAGCGCGATGAGCGGCACGTGCAGCACGTAGACGGGGAGCGTGCGTGCCCCGAGCCACGCGCCGCGTCGGCTGACACCGGGCGCCGCGCGGTCGATGACGACGGCGGTGGCGATGCCGGCCGCGACACCCAGCACCCCGAGCGCGAAGACCACGCCCGTCGTGTCGCGCAGGTCGAGCTGCGTCGCGGCGAGTGACAGTGCCACGAACAGCGCCGCCGCGAGCAGCGTGATCGGACCGTGGTGGGCGGCGCGCTCACCGAGTGTGCGCACGAGCCCCGGCAGCCGTGCCCCGACGAGGAAGAACACGAGGTTGCCGAGCACCTGGTAGCGGTTGCCGTCGAGCTCCCCGAACGGATGCGCGCTCGCTGCCACCGCCAGCGCTGCGGCGCCCGCGAGCACGAGGCCGGTCGGCACGCGCCGCACGAGGCGCGCCACGAGCCCGTAGGCGGCGAGCGCGTAGAGGTACCAGATGCCGGAGGAGGCCCACACGAGCTCGAGCGGCACGTCGCGCCACTGCTCGACGCGGTTGACCCCGTGGATCGGCGGGAGCACGACCCACACGAGGCCGTGCACGCTGATCCACGCGGCGAACAGCCACCACGGTCGCAGCACGCGCCGTTCGAGGAACCGTCCGAGCGGGCGCGCGAGCCAGCCCGCCACGAACCAGCCCGAGATGAGGAAGAACAGTGGCATGCGCAGCGGCTGCAGCACCACCGACAGCTCCTGCCACGCAGCGATCACCCCGTGCGCCGAGGCCGGCCAGTCGAGCCAGCGGTACTGCTTGTTGGTGACGTGCCGCAGCACCACGAGCAGGATGCACGCGCCCTTGGCGAGGTCGGCCCAGTCGATGCGTTGTCGGGTGCGGGGCGCGGTTGACCTGCCTGTGAGTAGGGCGACTGATGGGGAGCTTACTGCGCTTCCGCGAGCAGGACAAATGGAGGTGGCGCGAGTGTCGCGGCGGCTTCGGAGCGAGGTGTCGCACTCGGCGACGCTCGCTGTGACCGGATACGGCCAGCGATGAACGATTCCCGCTCTGGAAGCGGAATTCACCGAGAAACAAGGGTGCTGCCGCGCCTCAATCCGTTATTTATCAGGCGAAAGCCGATTGACGCCGTAGATTTTACAATGTTATGCTTCCGGCACCGAACATCCCCACCTCCCCGATGAAGGACTCGAAACATGATCACCATCACACCGGCACGCGTCGAGCCGACCACGTGCTTCCCGCACCCCGCAGCGGTGGCCCTCGCCCGTACCGCCGAGGGCTACCACGCCATGCTCGCGGCGACACATGCACTCAACCCGACCGTGCCGATGCCGGGCGCGCCGGGCGCTGTCCAGCCGAACTTCGACATCGCCCTCAAGGAATCGACGCTCGGCCTCACCGCCATCCGGCAAGCGCTCGAGTCGTACCCGGTCATTCGCAATGAGGCGCGCACCGCGCTCGAGTCGGCGCTGGTCGATGCGAAGCACGGTCACGACCTCCTCGTGGGTCCTCGCCCGCTTGATGCACGCCTCGGATTCGTCCGCGATCGCGTGCAGATCGGTGCAGCCTTCGAGTCGGCGGCCACGTGGCTCGCTCGAGCCAGCACCCTGCTCCAGGCCGAACTCGGTGCGACCCTCCCGACCGATCCCAACGCTGCCCCGACGCCGGTCCAGCTGCCGAGCCCTGACAGCTCCATCCAGTAGCACCGGATCCGTGAGACGCAGGTTCGAGGGCCCCGCCACAGTGCGGGGCCCTCGTCGTTGGAGACCGGCCGTCCTGCGTAAGCTGCGCCCATGCCGTTCGTCGACCAGCAAGCTCCCCTGCCGCAGCCGATGCGTCGCGTGCTCGTGGCGGGCACCTCGGGCAGCGGCAAGACGACGTTCGCGTGCGCGTTCGCGGCTCGCACCGGCGTGCCGCACACCGAGATCGACGCGCTCTTCCACGGCGCGGGCTGGCAGCCGCGCCCGAGCTTCCTCGCCGATGTGGGGGAGCTGGCAGCGCAGCCGTCCTGGGTGACCGAGTGGCAGTACGGCGCGGCGCGGCCCATCCTCGTCGCGGTGGCCGACACCCTCGTCTGGATCGACCTGCCGATCCGGGTCGTCATGTGGCGCGTGGTGCAGCGCACCCTGCGTCGCCGCCTGCGGCGCACGGAGCTGTGGAACGGCAACGTCGAGCCGCCCCTGCACACGTTCTTCACCGACGACGAACACATCGTGCGTTGGGCCTGGCGCACGCGACGCAAGCTGCGCGACCGTGTGCCGGCCGTCGCGCGCGCGCATCCCGAGCTCGCGATCGTGCGCCTGCGGACGGCGCGCGAGGTGCGCGGCTGGCTCGATCGCCTCGGCCCTGCGCCCGAGGTGCAGGTCAGCCGACCCGCTGGCTCGTGAGCAGCTGCGATGCGAGCTCGAGCACCCAGGACGGCTGCAGGTCGGCGCGCTGGAGTGCCCCGTCGAAGTCGCCGGGGTGCATGGTGCGCATCGCAACCGGGCGTGCCGCGAGCATCGCGCCGGCCTGCATCGCGAGGTGGCGGTGTGCTCGGATGACGTCGTTGCCCTCGCGGGCGAGGGTCGCGGAGTCGGCGGTGAGCAGCCGCGTGGCCGTCGTCGCGTCGAGCAGGGCCGCGGCGACGCCCGCGCCGATGTAGGGGTCGGCGTTGCCGACGCTGTCACCGATCTTGAGCACGTGCCCCTGCGTCGCGACGCGCGCGAGGTGCTGCTGCGCATCGAATGCCTGGGGCGGGCTCATCGGCGTGCCCAGGTTGAGCTTGCCCGCGAGCGCGTCATACCGTGCCAGGGCGGCGGGCTCGTCGAGCGGCAGGCCCGGGGGCAGGTCGAGGTAGGTGATGAAGCCAGTGCCGTCGGCCGTGGGAAACACGCACATCAGTTCGCGTGTCTGGCGGTCGAAGGCGCCCGAGATGCGCTGGAAAGCGCCGGGGTCGTGGTACTGCGCGGTCACGTAGACGTGCGACGGTCCGCGCGGGATGCGCTCCATCGCGCCGACGTTGGTCGCGGCCAGGCGCCCGCCCGTCGCGTCGACGAACATGCTCGCCTCGAGCGTGCGCACCGCAGCCGAGCCGCCCCCTCCCTGCACGTGCACCGACACGTGGTCGTCGTGCTCGGTGATGCCGACCACGCGCTGGCGGTACTCGATCGGGATGCCGCGCTCCTTCACGATGCCCCGCAGCTGGTTCTCGACCGACGCGATCGTGGTGTCGGTGCCCTGCGTGTGCACGCCGAGGTCGGAGAGGATCTCGCGTGCCTGGGGCCGCAGGAAGAGGCTGCGTGCACGCGTCGCCTCGACGCCGCGCTGCTCGATCACCTGCACCAGCGCCCCGGCGCGTTCGAGCCCGATCGCCGTCGCCGCGCCCGCAGGCCCGGCCCCCGCGATGACCACGGGCAGCTCGCGTGCTGCACTGCGTATGGCTCCCGACACGTCGCTCCCCCGAAGATCCCCTACCGCACCATCGAGTGTGGCGTGCATCGGGTTGCAGTCGGGCGGGCAGGAGCACGGCATGTCGACCGATGACATCTGGAAACGCGCGAACGATCGCCTACCGACGGGGTGGAGCTGCGCGATCGAGCTGCCCGGTCACGTGATCGTGTCGCGCGGATCGGTCGAGCTCGGGCGCCTGGGTCCGACGCGTGGCGGCCACCTCGAGGCCGTGGCCTTCGTGCACGACGACCCGCTCGACGACCCCTCGCAGTTCTTCGAGTCGCGGGTGCCCGCCGACGCGTCTGCCGACGACGCCGCGTTCGATGCTGCCGTGGCCTGGCTCGCGGCGCAGCGCGACTGATCGCAGGCGCGTCCGGTCAGGGCCTGATCACGAGCTTCACGCCGGGGGAGGACTCCTGCCGCTCCCACGCAAGCCCGATGTCGGCGAGCGCGAGCTCCTCGACCTCGAGTTCGAGGTCTCCCGCGTCGGCGGCCTCGAGCATCGCGCCGTATTCGGCCACCACGACCTCGCGCGGGGTGAGCTTGTTGGTGTAGCCGCGGATCTCGGTGTTGGTCTGGCGCACCCATCCCGACCTGAGGGTCAGCTCGGCGCCGGCCGACTGGCCGAGCTGCACGAGGCGCCCGTTCGGGCCGAGTGCCTCGATCGCCGCGGCGGCCGGGGCGCCCCAGAGCGGGTCGATCACGAGCGTGACGTCACCGACGACCACCGCATCGCGGAACGCGGCGACGAGCCCGTCGTGGTCGAGGTCGTCGGCGAGGCGCACCGCGGTGTCGGCGCCGAGCTCGAGCGCGCGCGTGAGGCCCGCCTCGCTGCGCGCCGCCGCGATCACCTGCCGGGCGCCGGCGATGCGCGCTGCCTGCACGGCGACCTGCCCGACCACGCCGCTCGCGCCGAGCACGAGCACGACGTCGTCAGGCGTGACCGCGCCGCGCCAGACGGTTGAGATCCAGCCCGCCATGCCGGCGATGCCGAAGGCGACTGCGTGCCGCGCGTCGAGGTCGTCGGTGACCTGGATGAGGTTCGGGCCATCCTCGACGATCGTGTACTCGGCGAGACTGCCGTGCGGCGCCACGGTGCCGGCGAAGTAGACGCGTCGACCGTCGTCGGTCGTGCCGATGCCCTCGCGGCCGACGACGTTCGGGGCAGCGGGGAGGGGCCCGGGGAACGTGCCTGCCGCCATCGTCAGGTCGATCGGGTTGAGCCCGGCGAGCTCGACCTTCACGCGCACCTGGCCCGGCCCCGCTGTAGGCACGGGCACAGCGCTGTCGTAGCGGGGCGTCGATCCGATCGAGTCGAGAACTGCGGCATGCATCGTCATGCGCGGGAGGCTAGCGCGCGGCGTCGACGAATGCGCGCAGCTCGCCGAACACGTGCGCCAGGTCGGCGCGCTTGAAGTGTGCGTTGAGCCCGCTCGGATTCGGCAGCACCCAGATCGGGACGGAGCCTCGGTCGGAACCGGGGTGGCCGCGTGGTTCGTCGCCCGGGTGCGCGCCGGCTTCGAGCGTCTCGGCCTGCAGCCCGAACACGGCGCGCGGCCGCTCGAACGCTGCGCGGTAGGCCACGATGCCGAGCACGGCGAGCACACGCGGCCGGTACCGGGCCACCTTCGCGGCAAGCACCTCGCGACCCGCGCGCAGCTCCCCAGCAGTGAGTTCGTCGGCGCGGCGCGTGGCCCGCGGGCAGACGTTCGTGATGCCGATGCCGCGTGCGAGGAGCTGCCCCTGCTCGTGGGGCGCGAGCTGGCGGTCGGTGAATTCCGCGTCGGCCAGTGCCTGCCAGAAACGGTTGCCGGGCCGCGCGAAGTTGTATCCGGTCGCGGCCGACCAGAGGCTGGGGTTGGTGCCGCACAGCAGCACGTCGAGGTCGGGCGCGATCACGTCGGGCAGCGTGCCCCCGACCGCCGCCTCGAGGTCGCGGGCAGTCGGTCGCGCGGTGGTGGCGGGTGCGTCGAACACGGTGTCGGCACGCTAGCAGCCGACGATGATTGCTCCGCGTCTTCGCGGGAAGTTGCAGTGCATGCAGCACACGACCAAGGAGCCCCACATGGGTGACGAGACGAACACCGACAACTCGAGCGACGAGCTCCTCAAGGAGGAGATCGACATCACGACGACCGAGGGCACCGACGAGCACCGCCGACGCGAGCAGACCAACGGCGCCGCCGCTCGTGAACTCGCCGAGAAGCAGGTGTCACTGCGCCGCAACGGCGACGATGCCACCGGCGAGTAGCGACGCCCTGCCGGCCGACTACGCTCCCGCGAGCAGCTGCGCGACCTGCGCCGCGAGCTCGCTGACGTCGGTAGTCGGCGCCTGGCACGTCATGCCCTGACAGAGGTAGGCGGTGACGCGATCCTCGCGCGCGGGGCGATCGGCGAGCGCCGGGTGCGGGTCACCCGCGCGTCCGTAGGTGATGCGCAGCTCGAATCCCGTGGCCAGCGCGGCGTGCGCCGCCTGGAGCATCGGGGCGACCGCGTGCATGAGCGGCTGGCCGAGCGGCGTGCCCTCCGGGGCGACGAGCACGAGCTCGAACGACGGTGCCTCGAGCGCCTCGAGTGCGCAGGCGGCGTACGCGAGGTGCGTCGGCTGCTGCGGCATGCCACCGGCGACGGTGTGGAGCGCGGCGCGCGCGCGACGACGCCACTGCGGCTCGAGCGGCTCGACGTGCGCGAGCTCGGCCCACACGAGCGCCGCCTGACTCGTGGCCGACGGCACCGGGTGGTCGCCGAGCTGCTTGTGCCGCCCGAGCGTGTCGGTGTGCACCGCGAGCGACGCCGTGAAGACCCCGCCCTCGGCCGGGTCGTCGAACTCGTCGAGGAGCTGCTGCGCGAGCGTGCGCCCGTAGGTGAACCACTGCGCGTCGCCCGTCACGGCCGCGAGGCGGAGCATGCCCCACGCGACGTCGGCGACGTCCTCCGCGAAGGCGGGTGCGCCGAGGGCCGCGGGTGCATCGCCGCGCGCCGGATGCCACGTGCGCCGCAGCGCGCCGGCATCATCGACCTGTACGTCGCGCAGGTGGTGGGCCAGTGCGAGCGCCGCCGTCAGGAGCGGATCCTCGGCGTCGCCGCCCCCGAGCACCCACCACGCGTCGGCGAGCGCGCCGAGCAGCAGCCCGTTCCAGCCCGCCACGGCCTTGGTGTCGAACGCCGGCTGCGGGCGCAGCATGCGTGCGTCGAGCAGGCGCCCACGCGCCTCACCCCACCAGCCCCACGCCGCGAGGCTCGGCTCCCCCGTGAGTGACAGCACGTTCGAGCCCTCGAAGTTGCCGCCGAACTCCTCGGCCTGCAGCAGCCGCGCCGCCTGGTCGCCGTCGTCGGTGCCGAGCTCGGCGATGAGCTGCTCGCGCGTCCACAGGTAGGTCGTGCCCTCCACGCCGTCGGTGTCGGCGTCGAGCGCCGAGCCGTACGCCCCCGAACCCTCGAGGCGCAGGTCGCGCTGCAGGAAGTCGAACGTCTCCCGCACCGCTCGCGCGTAGCGCGCCTCGCCGTAGGTGCGGTGGGCGAGCGCATACGTGCGCAGCAGCTGCGCGTTGTCGTAGAGCATCTTCTCGAAGTGCGGCACGAGCCAGACCCCGTCGACCGCGTACCGGTGGAACCCGCCGCCCACCTGGTCGTAGATGCCGCCGTGCAGCATCGCGTCGAGCGTGCGCGTCACCACCTCCCGCGTGTCGTGGTCAGACGCCTTCGCGGTCATGCCGAGCACCGCCTCCTCGCGTCCCACGCCCCGCAGCAGCAGCTCGAGCGTCATCGGCGGCGGGAACTTCGGCGCGCCCCCGAACCCACCCCGCACCATGTCGGCCTGGTCGAGCGCCGCCGCCCGACAGGCCCGCACGAGGTCGAGCGTCAGCTGTCCCGAGTCGGGCTCCCCCGCACCATCGAGCGGCAGCGCGAACGACCGTGCGATCGCCCCGGTCGCCGCCGCCTCGACGCGACCGGCGTCGGCCTCGATCTCGTCGCGCCGCTCGACCCACGCGTCGCTGATGCCGCGCGCCACGTCGAGGATGCCCGGCATGCCCTGCCGCGCCGTGCGCGGGAAGTAGGTGCCGCCCCAGAACGGGCGCCCGTCGGGCAGGAGCACGGCGGTGAGCGGCCAGCCGCCCGACCCGGTGAGCACCTGCACCGCGTCGAGCAGGAAGGCGTCGACGTCAGGGCGCTCCTCGCGGTCGACCTTGACGCACACGAACAGCTCCCCGAGCAGCGCCCCCACGCGCGGGTCGTCGAAGCTCTCGTGCGCCATCACGTGGCACCAGTGGCAGCTCGAGTAGCCCGAGCTCACGAAGATCGGCACGTCGCGCCGCACGGCCTCGGCGAGCGCGTCGGCGCCCCATTCGCGCCACGGCAGCGGCTGGTGCGCGTGCTGGCGCAGGTAGAGGCTGCTCGCGGCGGCGAGCCGGTTGTCGGGGTGCGGGGGAGCTGTCGCGTGGTCTGGGGCCATGGGTGCAGGCTACCCGTCTGCCGGCGTGCCAGCCCGCGCGCGGGGCGGCGACCATGCGCCCGCGTAGAATCACGGCATGACTTCGCCCGCGCGCACCGCACAGCCCACCGTCAGGCCCGACAACGTCGATGCCGAGGCGCCGCGCACGTGGAAGGCCGCCGGCTTCGCGCTCGTGCGCTCCGAGCCCGAGGAGCGCAAGCGCCTCGTCAACCACCTCGATCGCGGCAAGCCCGCGCCCTGGCCGGCCGTGGTGATGGTCGAGGTCTCCGAGTTCGAGGCGATGGCGTACCGCTACGACCGCGCCGCCAACGACGCCGGCGACACGTGGCACGCCGACGAGGCCGAGGCGTGGGCCTACCTCGCGTGGGAGTACGAGGGGCTGCTGTCGGAGCGCTTCGAGATCCCCGACGGCGTGAACGCCGACGACTACGTGCTCGAGCGCGCGCAGCGCCACGTCTGGAAGACCGAGGCATGAGCCCGGCCAAGAAGCTCGAATCGGTGCCGATGGAGTTCGAGCCCCGCTGCCCCTACTGCGACGAGGGGCTCACCACGCTCGCCGTCAAGCCGCGCGCCCTCGCGAACCGCGACGTCTACGCCTGCCCGCACTGCCGACGCCTGCTCGCGGTCGGGTGACGGCCGAGCCGCTCGTCGAGGCCACCGCCGCGCACGTGCGCGGCGCGATGCTCGGTGACGCCAGCCACGACTGGTGGCACGTGCACCGCGTGTGGCAGGCAGCCCGCACGATCGCGGCGGGGGAGCGGGCCGCGGGCCGCAGCGTCGATTCGACGGTCGTCGAGCTCGGGGCGCTGCTGCACGACATCGCCGACTGGAAGTTCCACGACGGCGACGACGAGGCCGGGCCGCGCGCCGCGCGGGCCTGGCTCGAGTCGCAGGGAGCGGAGGCGACGCTCGTGGAGGCCGTGACCGACATCGTGCGCCGCGTATCCTTCAAGGGCGCGGGCGTGCCCGACGACATGCCCTCGCTCGAGGGACGCATCGTGCAGGATGCCGACCGGCTCGACGCGATCGGCGCCGTCGGCATCGCGCGCGCCTTCGCGTACGGCGGGCACAAGGGGCGCCCCATCCACACCCCGGGCGAAGCAGCGGTGCTGCACGCGAGCCCCGAGGCCTACAAGGCCGAGGCCGACGGCAACGGCGCCTCGACCACGCACTTCCACGAGAAGCTCATGCTGCTGCGCGACCGCATGCACACGGAGGCCGGGCGCCGCCTCGCCGACGGGCGCCACGCCTTCATGGTCACCTACCTCGCGCGGTTCGACGCCGAGTGGAGCGGCCGCGCCTGACCGTCAGTCGGCGTCGTAGACGGCCTGCGGCATGTGGTGCTGCGTGACCGGCGCGAGGTGGTGCACAGCCTCGAGCATGAGCTCGGCGCAGGCCAGTGGATGCTCGAGGTAGGGCAGGTGGGCCGTGCCGGGGAACTCGATGAGCCGACCCTGCGGCACCGTCGCACACAGGTGCTGCAGGCCGGGCAGCTGGTCGGGCGCGTCGAGCGTGCCCCAGATCACGGTCACGGGCAGCTCGAGTTCATCGAGCCGCGGCCACGCGACGACGCCGGTGCTGCCGGCATCCTCGTCGGCGCGACCCTCGGCGATCACGCGCGCCATGTCGGTCGCGAGGTCGCGCACCGGACCGATGACCCGCCCCGGGGCGGCTGGTCCGTCGAGCCACAGCTCCACCTGCGCCGTCACCTGCTCGTCGAGGTCGCCCGCCTCCGCCGCGTGCATGGCCCGCAGTTCGAGGGTGCGCGTCGCGGGATCCATCTCGTCGAACCCGCCCCACGGCTGGCCGGTGATGCCGGGCGCGAACAGCACGAGGCCGGCCACGCGATCGGGATGCTCGAGCGCCGCGTTGATCGCCAGCGACCCGCCCATCGAGCTGCCGACGAGCCATACGGGTTCGTCGGGCGCGACCTCGTCGAGCACCGCCAGCAGGTCGTCGAGGTGCGAGAAGTCGCCGGCGCTCGGCGCGCACGAGCCGAAGCCGCGACGGTCGTAGCGCACGACGCGGTTGCGGGGCGCGAGGTCATCGACCACACCCTCCCAGCTGCGCACGTCGCACACGCCGGCGTGGAGGAGCACGATCGTGGGCGATTCGTCGCCGTCGACGTGCGCGGTGAGGGCGTGGCCGTCTGCTGCGGTGATCGAGAACTGGGGCATGTCGGGTGCGTTCCCGCCGGATGGCGGCGCTAGACCCCGTACGTTTGGCCTGCTCGACGCGGCGAGCCCCCGGGGGGAGGGCCGGGGGCTCGCGGTCGTGCGTTTCGCTGGGTGGATCCCTGCGCGGATCAGGCCGCGGCATCTGCCGCAGCAGCGGGTGCGCCGGCGGGGCCGGAGCCCATGCCGGCCTGGGCGCTCGTGAAGGCGCCCGCCTTGTCGAAGTAGGCAGTGGTCTGCGTACCGTCGGCCTCAGTGATGTGCGCCTCGTAGACGCCGTTGCCATCGGCTTCGGTCTCGACGCGCTGGATGGTCGCGTCGGGGTACTTGTCGAGCACGGCCGCCTCGATCGTGGTCTTGATGTCGCCGGTGACGAGGGTCTCGTCGCTGCGCTGCCCTCCCGCGCCCGTGGGCGGGGTGCCGGCGGCCGCAGCCGTGGCGGTCGTGGCGGCGGCTGTGGTTGCGGTCGTGCTGTCGGCCGCGCTGGCGACCGACGCGACGCCGAATCCGGCGACCGCGGCGCCGAGAACGCCGACGGCGAGGAGTGACGTGATCTTGCTGGTGATCTTCATGTGGGGTGCTCCTTGAGTGTGGTTGATGTCTACACCCACCATCCTGCGACCCCTCCGTAAGCGCTACGTGAGCCACCCGTCACCGCTGCGTAGGAAGTCGCGCTACCTTTGCCCGACATCGCGTTCGCACCGAGGAGATTCCACATGCCCAGGACCTGGTTCATCACCGGCACCTCACGCGGCTTCGGCCGCGAATTCACACTCGCCGCCCTCGAGCGGGGCGACCTCGTCGTCGCCACCGCACGCGACACCTCGTCGCTCGACGAACTCGTGCCGCAGTACCCCGACCAGCTCCTCACCCTCGCCCTCGACGTCGACTCCAAGGCCGACGTCGACCGCGTGGTGGCGCAGGCGATCGCCGAATTCGGACCGATCGACATCGTGGTCAACAATGCGGGCTACGGGCTGTTCGGTGCGATCGAGGAGAGCGGCGAAGCTGCCGTGCGCGCCCAGTTCGAGACCAATTTCTTCGGCGCGCTGTGGGTGACGCAGAGCTTCATTCCGCACCTGCGCGAACAGGGGTCGGGCCACATCGTGCAGATCAGCTCGATCGGCGGGGTCGCGGCCTTCCCGAACGTCGGCATCTACAACGCCTCGAAGTGGGCGCTCGAGGCGATGTCGGAGGCGCTCGCGACCGAGGTCGCCGACTTCGGCATCAAGGTGACGCTCGTCGAGCCGGCGCTGTTCGGTACCGACTGGCCCGGCTCCTCGGCCAAGCGCGACGGACAGATGGAGGAGTACCAGCCGATGCGCGACGCGATGGCCGCGCGCTGGGCGGCAGGTGGCGCAGGCGACCCGGTAGCCGCCGCGCAGGCACTGCTCAAGGTCGTCGACGCCGAGAACCCGCCCCTGCGCGTGCTCTTCGGTGAGACGGCGACCCAGACCTCAAAGGCCGTCTACGCGAAGCGCCTCGCCGAGTGGGCCGAGTGGGAGCAGCTCTCGATCGAGGCCGGCGGCACCCCTGTACGGCTGTAGCCGCTCCAAGCGTTTCCCACAGCACCTACGATGTACGGATGACATCCGTCGCCACCACCGCCACCGTTGCCATCCCCGACGC